>CANIBQ010000011.1 GCA_947465645.1 Acidobacteriota bacterium
CGTCGGGACCGCAATCGCCTCGCCGACCGAGATGTCCCCGCGATCCAGGTTCATCGACGAGGCGGCGCGAATCGTCTCGGCCTCGCCGCTCGCGAGGTCAACGCGCATCACGGCATCGGGACTGGTGGACGAACCCGCCACCAGTACAGCGTGCGTGGCCGAGGCCACCAGCCACTCGTGCGGCTGCAGGTCGCCGGGAAGATCGGTCAGCACCCCGGACTCGACATCGATCGTCGCGAGATGCCACCTGCCCGAGCGCGTGTAGGACGAGACGAGGCGCGACGGTCCGGCGAAGGCCCACGTCGCGGTACCAAATACCCACTGCGGGCGGCCGAACTCAGCGTCGTCCGGCGGCTCTCGCAATACCGCCTGGACGTCGTTCGGAGCGTCCGAGCCGTTCGATCGATACAGCGACCACCAGCCCGTGCGATCGCTCGCGAAATACAACGTGCCGCCTGGAGACCACCCGGGCTGATAGATCGACTCCGACTCGCTGCCCGCGACGCGGCGCGCGTGGTCGAGTGTCCCGTCATCGGTGACGTCGGCGACCCAGAGCTCGGTGCCGTCCCACGGCATCTGCGGATGGCGCCACGACAGCCACGCGAGGCGCGAGCCGTCGGGGCTCAGGCGCGGCGTCGAGTAGAAGTCATAACCAGGGGCGAGGATCTCGCCGGGTCCAATACCAGCCCCGTAGGGCGGGTCCTTGGACCCGCCAATATCAATACTCACCAGCGTATCGATCGGCTCGCCGCCCTGCGTGTGATCCTCGCGCACGGCGATCACCCGGCCACGGCGCCGATCGACCTCGAAGTCGGCGTAGAAGTATCCCGGCGGGGTCAGCGGTTCGGTGGCGCCGGTCCGATACAGGCGCTGGTCGGCGAAGTTGACGTAGTACGCCGTGCCATCCGCCACCGCGTACGCGCCCGCGCCGTACTCGTGGACTCGCGTCCGCACGTTCACGCCCGCCGGCGTCACGTCGGCGATGCCGCCGCCGGCGGCCCGGCGCACGAGCACGTTACGTCCGCCTTCCGCCGGCCGCCCCTCGATCCAGTAGATGTCATCGCCATCGAGCGCGACCCCGCTGAGTCGAAGCCCGCCGGTGGCGATCGCGGTCGCCGACAGCGGCGAATCCCAGGTTCCGTACCGCGCGACGCGCATCACGCCACTATAGAAGATCGCTTGCGCGCCCGGGAGCGGCTGCGTACGATGGCGCCCATGATTGGAACCTCGCTTGATAGATACCGTGATGCAGGACTACTCATTCTCCGCGTCGGCGTCGGACTCTCGTTCCTCATCCTCCAGGGCCTGCGCAAGTTCCAGGCCGGTGAAGACACGCTGATCACCGTCGGCTCCGCGATGGGCCACCTCGGGATTACCTCCGGGTACTACTGGTGGGGCGTCGCGGCCGCGACGGCGGAAAGCGCCGGGGCCACCCTGCTCGCGCTCGGGTTCTTCTTCAGGCCCGCGACCCTCGCCATGCTGTTCGTGATGATCATGGCCGCCATCGACCAGAGCACCCGGCCGATGCCGGTGATCGTCCACCCGCTGGTGAACGCCTCGATGTTCGCCGGACTGTTCCTGATCGGGCCGGGACGATACAGCCTGGATGCGCTCTTTGGCGGGAGACGGTATACCTAACTTCCGTCCCTTATCACCCGGCACGAATCGATATCGAAGCTCACTTCCCCCATCGTCATCCGCGTCTGATCGCGTAGGCCCTTCGCGAACTCGACGAATGTCTGGACATCCGCGAAGGTGCTGGCGATGCCCAGCGACACACGGATCGCGCCGGCGCTCTTGCCGCTGCGGTGGGTGATGATCTGCAGGAACCGTGGCAACGTCAGGTCCAATCCCTCTGCGGCCGCCGCGAGCATGTCGTCCTCGGTGAGCCCCTCCGCCGCCTCCCCTGCCCCGGGGTTGCAGAAGCAGCCGGTGCGCAACGAGATGCGCTGCAGGCTCGCGAGCTCCTCCACCCTGCGGTAGTCGAGCAGCCGTCCCTCCGGATCGTAGAAGTTCATCGTCACCACGCCGCCGCGCCCCTCGGCGGTCATCGGGCCGTAGATCCGCACCATCGGGCGCCCGTTGTCGTGCTGCAGCGCGATCAGCGTGTCGAGCAGCCACGCGGTCAGGCACCGCACCCGCGTCTCGATCGTCTCGATCGCGACCGAGGCGAGGTGCTGCAGGCCGATCTGGACCGCCGGGATCGCGAGGTAATTCAGCGTCCCGTCCTCGAACCCCGCCTCGCGCGGCGCGAGGATGTGCCGGCGTCCCTGCACCGACGCGAAGTTCACCGTGCCGCCGGCGAACCACGGCCGGCGGAGCTTGTCGAACACGGTGTTGCGGATCAGCAGGCACCCCACGCCGGTGGGATATCCGAACATCTTGTAGAAGGAGACGCTCACGAACTCCGGTTTGACGACGCCCAGGTCGAGACGACTGGTCGGGACGAACGCCGCCGCGTCGAGCAGCACGTCCCACCCGCGGGACTGCGCCTCGTCGATCAGGTCGAACGGGTGCTTGACCCCCGAGAAGTTCGACTGCGCGGGGAATGCGAACAGGTTGTCGCCGGCGCCCGCCTTCGCCAGCAACGCTGACAGCGCCGGGCGATCGATCCGCAGCTCGGGAAAAGTCATCGGCGAGTAGTCCACCGCCGCGCCTGCGTCGCCGGCGAACTCGCGGATGCCGTTGACCGAGTTGTGGTTGTCGACGGTCATCAGCAGCCGTCCGCCGGGCGCGAAGGGATAGGACTCGGCGACCAGCTTGAGCGCGCCGGTCGCGTTGGCGGTGAACACCGCCGTGTACTCCTCTGCCGCGTTGAACCACGCGAGCACCGCGCGCCGCGTCTGCTCCACCAGGCCGGTCACGCCGGAGGAGGCCGGACTGGCCGAGTGGGGGTTTCCGAAGACCTGGTGGTTGAGCAGCTCCGCATGGCGGCGGATCTGGGATTCAGCGTGGAGGCTCCCGCCGGTGTAATCGAGGTAGACGTGGCGCTGCTCGTCCAGCCGCCCGTACTCCGATGCGCGCAGCGCGTCGATGACGCTGGTCGACGCGTAGTCGGGATGCTGCCGCAGGAACTCGGCAAACGCCGAGGCGTCGCTCACGTTTCTATTATGTCGGGATACAGCGTCGATGCGCAGTCGGGGCAGATGGCATGCGTGAACTCGACCGGCGCTCGCGAGCTGAAGTATTCCTCGACATTGCCCCAGTAGCCGCGGTCGTCGCGCACCTTGCGGCAGCTCGCGCAGATTGGCAGCAGCTCTTCGAGCTGCGACACCTTCCGCAGCGCGTCCTTCAGCTCGTCGATCAGCCGCTCGCGCTCGTCCTCGAGCTCCTTCTGCACCGTCACGTCCCGCGCCACCAGCAGGCGCCCCGACACCGCGCCCCAGCGATCGCGCACCGGGTCGATGCGGACGTCGAGCCAGCGGTGCACGCCCGCGTGCTCGAACAGCGCCTCCGATCGCCATTGCTCCGGCGCGGCGGCGAGCGAGGCGAATCCCAGCGCCTTCGCCAGCGCCCCGTCGTCGGGATCGACCATCCGCCGCCCCGCCTCGTTGACGTAGGTGACGCGGCCGTTGCGGTCGAGCACGAGCACCGCGTCCGTCATCTTCTCGAGCAGCGCCTCACGCGCTTGCGGCAGCAGGTCGAGGAGCCCTTCCCTGAGCACCACCCACACCAGCAGCGCGCCGCTGATGCCGAGCGACAGCGTCAGCCAGTTCAGGCCGGGCCACGGTCCGAGCTTCGCGTTGTAGGCGGCGTTGCCGATCCACGGCATGATCATCGCGGCCAGCACCGCCGCCATGCCGGTGCGGAAGTGGCGACCCACCCGGCGGATGGCGCCGACCAGGACGATCGTCGCGGCCAGCATCAGGATGTAGTTCTGGGCCGTCAGGACCCAGAACCACCATCCGTACTGATAGACGGCAAACGGCGAGTCACCCGACGGGACGACGATGTCGATCCAGAGCCAGCGGTGCCACGGGTTGGTCCAGGCAAACAGCAGCGACGTGAGCGGGATGCCCCAGACCGCGACCAGCAGCCATCCTTTGAGCCGGTGCCCGTACCCGGCCAGTTCCATCGCTGCGTGGAAAAAGAAGGGGGCCGCGGCAATGACGCCCAAGTACTGGATCTGGGAGACGAAGCGCTTCCCGTCCGAGGTCGGGACGAACAGTTCGACGGCGTCGCAGATGGCCCAGAAGGCCGCGGCCAGGAGCATCCCCGCCAGCGGTGTCCCTCCGGGGGCTTCCCGTCTGGGCCAGATGACGGCCACCGCCACCAGGCCGATGACGGCCGCAAGCAGATAGACCAGGGAAAACGTGACGGCTGGGGACATTTGTGAATAGTCGGCGCCAGGGATAACGGTCGAGGTTGCCGCCGGTCCTCTCATCTCTTACTATGAATCACCCGTAAGTCTCTATTTGCACGAGGTTACACGCTTGAACCGTAGAGTCATGGCTCTTCTGGTGGCGATACTTGTCTGTATCGGCGCCGCATCACGCTCAACCGCAGCCGCCCCGGCGGCCCGGATCGGCGCCCAGATCAACCTCGCGTCCGCCGTGTCCGATGGCGTCCCGCAGAGCGTGTTGAACCTGGCGCTGAGTGCCGTGACCTGCGCGGTCGCCTCCGGCGACCTCGAAGCGCCGCCCACGCTGACGTTAATCGACTACTCCCGTCCTTCGGTTGAACCCCGCCTCTGGGTCTACGACCTCCGGACCGGCGCGCTGCTGTTCAAGGAGCTGGTCGCCCACGGGAAGAACACCGGCGACAACATGGCGACGCGGTTCTCCGACGAATTGAACAGCCGCCAGACCAGCATCGGCCTGTTCCGGACCAGCGAGACCTACGTCGGAAGCAACGGTTATTCGCTGCGGCTCGACGGCCTCGAGCCCGGCTTCAACGCCCGGGCCCGTGAGCGCGCGATCGTGATGCATGGCGCGCCGTACGTCGACTCCACCCTCGCGACCAAGCAGGGCCGGATCGGGCGGAGCTGGGGATGCCCCGCGTTGCGCGAAGGCGTCGCGCGCAAAGTGATCGACACCATCCGCGGCGGCGGGGTGATCTTCTCGTATTACCCCGACTCGGGGTGGCTCAAGACGTCGCGCTTCCTCAACTGCGCCAGGTCAGCTCACGCTTGAGAGGTTAAACCTTTCACCTTTACCCTTGATTAAGTACAGCCCCGTGCCGAGCGCGGTGGTGATGGCGATCGCCGCCATCCCCGACAGCCAGATACCCTGATACTCCGCCAGCGAGTTCTCTTCCCCGCCGCTCATCGCAATCCCCAGGTAGCCGCTCGCGGCGAGCGACGAGGCGCCGAGGAACTGGGCGAGCATGTTCACGAACCCCATCACTGACCCGGTCTTCTCCGTGCCGTAGGTCTCGGAGACTGATGCGGCAATCAGCGGGAAGCAGTTCACCGACGTGCCCAGGCTCACCGCGATAGCGACCAGCAGCCAGATCCCGGTGATCCGCATCGACAACAGCTGAAACAGGACGATGGTCAGCACGAGCAGGCCGATCACCATCGCCATGCGCGGCAGCTGGCGCCGCATCAGCATGTCGGAGACCTTCCCCGCCATCGGCACCCCGATGCCACGCCCGAACAGCGAGTACGAGATGGTCGCGAGCACGCCGCCGGCGACCACCGCTTCGTTGATCGGGAATCCGCGCGTCGTCATGTAGACGTCGGTCACGTAGACCGCCAGCCACGCCTGGACGTTGCGCACCCCGATGATGAACGCGGAGAACAGCAACCCGTAGCACCAGAGCAGAGGGTCGGCCAGCAACCGCCACTGGAACGGCTTCCGGGTCGTTGCCTGCTGGTCGGCGGGGGCATTGCGCAGGAACACCCAGCACAGGACCGCCATCACCGCGAGGCCGAGCGCCATCACGTGGGTGCCGCGCCGCCAGCCTGACGCGAAGTAGATCGCCAGCACGGGAAGAAGGAAGAAGGCCGCGCCCTCACCGAGCGCGCCGCCGACGCCGCCGAACGTCGCCTGGCTGAATCCCCGCTCGGGACGCGGAAACCAGCGCGCGACGCCCCCGGTCATCGAGACGTAGACCGCGGCGCCGGCGATGCCAGCCATCGCCCGCCAGAAGAGCAGGGCGTCGCCGCTCTGGCTGGTGGCGAATCCCGCCATCGCCCCGGCGGTGAGGAGGATGCCGAGTGAGGTCATCGCGCGGCTGCCGAACCGGTCCGAGGCGATCCCCCACGGCATCTGGAACACCGCGTAGGAGTAGAAGAACACCGACCCCAGCAGGCCGAGCGCGCCCTTGTCGAGGTTGAAATCGGCGGCGATGAACTTCTGCACGCCGGTGTAGTTCTGGCGGGCGAACTGGCTGGTCGCGTACGCGAGGATGCCAAAGACGAGGATGACCCAGCGGTAGGAAGGCGACATTCCGGTGGACACGACCGCGCCTTTCACCACGTAGCCACGGAGGCACGAAGACACGGAGAAATCCTGAGAGAACGGCCTCCGTGTCTCTGTGTCTCCGTGGCCTGTGGATGTGGCAATCGCATATATCACCCTCCTTACGTGAGCAGGTCGGTCAGCGCTGACATGTCGGTGATGCCGTCGAGGCGCCGCAGCGCGGACCAGGCGCGGTCGGCGGCCGGACCGGCAAGCGTTCGGCGGGCGCACGACGCGAACTTGGCGGCCAGCTCGTCGTCGCTCGCGGGCCGCGCGGGATAGCCGCGAGCGCCGTTGCGAGACTCGGCCAGCACCCTGCCGTCGCGCAGGCGGACCGTCACCCTGGTCTGCGACAGCGGGGCGGCGGTGTCGAACGCGGTGTTCGCGCGCATGGTGACGACCGGCAGCAGCGCCTGGATCCGGGGCGACTCTATCCGCTCGACCTCGAAGGTCTCGATGCCCACGCCGTCATAGACGAGGGCGGCGGCCGCGCAGAACGGCATGCTGAACTTTCCCTCGAGCGAGGTCCGCGGCCGATCGTAGAGGAGCAGCCGCGGCGTCATCGAGTCGACCTCGATCTCGACGGACGCGACCTCCCCGGCGGTGAACGAGTCGCGGCGCTTCAAGTCGAACAGCACGTCGAGCGTCGGATGGGTCGCGGCGCACGAGGGATAGAGTTTCACCGTGATCCCGCTCGTGAGGATCTCCCAGTGCGTGCCGAGGTTCGCCACGCGGTCGTCGAGCACGGGATGCTGGGAATCCATCGCGGCGAGGAACCCTTGCGGGCCGTCGAGCGAGCGTTCGCTCGCCGTGTAGTCCGCCTGCGCCAGCAGCGCCGACATCAGGCCGTTACGCGCGGCCATGCCCGCGTGCAGCGGCTTCACCATGCTCCCCAGGTTCTCCTTCAGGCCGCACGCCGACGAGGCGGCGATGCCGAGCGCGTGGCCCGCGGCTGCAGGGGTCAGGCCGAGCACGCGCGCCGCGGCGGCGGCGGCGCCGACCGTACCGATCGTGGAGGTCGCGTGCCAGCCCCGCTCGTGGTAGTGGCGCGGGTTCATGACCTCGCCGAGCCGGCACTCGATCTCGAACCCGATGACGTAGGCCTCGAGCAGCGCGGTGCCCGACGCGTGCGACAGCTCGCACGCCGCCAGCGCGGCCGGCAGCAGCGCGCAACTGGGATGCGCCATCGACACGAAGCACATGTCGTCGAAATCGAGCGCGTGCGCGGCGACGCCGTTGGCAAACGCAGCCCAGGTCGCGCCGGTTCTCTCGCGGATGCCAGCGACGCGGCAGTCGCCTTTCCCTTCGGCCATGGCCATCGACTGCACCAGGCGCGCGGCCGGTTCGGAGGCGCCGGCGAGCATCACGCCGATCGTGTCGCGGACCGCGGTGGCGGCGGCATCGAGCGCGGCAGGCGGCACGACGCCGTGCGCGACAAACTCCGCGATTGACGCCGTTCCGCTGGCCGTGCCGGTTCCCATGAATCAGTACGACCGCGGCAGGCCGAGCACATGCTCGGAGAGGTAGCTGAGGATCAGGTTGGTGGAGATCGGCGCGACCTGGTAGAGCCGCGTCTCCCTGAATTTTCGTTCGATGTCGTAGTCCTCGGCGAAGCCAAAGCCCCCGTAGGTCTGGACGGCGACGTTGGCGGCCTCCCACGAGGCATCGGCGGCGAGCAGCTTCGCCATGTTGGCCTCCGCGCCGCACGGCTGCCCTGCGTCGAACAGCGCCGTTGCCCGGATGCGCATCAGGTCGGCCGCCTCGATGTTCACGTGGGCCCGCGCAATCGGAAACTGCACGCCCTGGTTCTGGCCGATCGGACGGTTGAAGACCTTCCGCTCCCGCGCGTACTTGGTGGCGCGCTCGATGAACCACCGGCCATCACCGACACATTCGGCCGCGATCAGGATGCGCTCCGCGTTGAGGCCGTCGAGCAGGTATTTGAACCCCTTCCCTTCTTCGCCGACGAGGTTTTCCGCAGGCACCTCGAGCCCATCGAAAAACAGCTCGGTCGTCGCGTGGTTCATCATCGTGCGAATCGGCCGGATGGTGAGACCGTGCCCGACGGCGGATCGCATGTCCACGAGCAGCATCGACAGCCCGTCGCTCCGCTTCGTGACCTGCTCGATCGGCGTCGTGCGTGCCATCAGCAGCATCAGGTCGGAATGCTCCGCGCGCGAGATCCAGACCTTCTGGCCGGTCACCACGTACGAATCACCCTGTCGCACGGCCATCGTCTTCATCTGCGTCGTGTCCGACCCGGTGGTTGGTTCCGACACGCCGAAGGCCTGGAGGCGCAGGGCGCCGCTGGCAAGCTCGGGAAGGTATTTCTTCTTCTGGGCCTCGCTGCCGTGACGGAGCAGGGAGCCCATGATGTACATCTGGGCGTGGCACGCGCCCGAGTTGGCCCCGCACCGGTTGACTTCTTCGAGGATGACCGCGGCGTCGCCGAGCCCGAGTCCCGCCCCGCCGTACTCCTCGGGGATGAGCGCCGCGAGATAGCCCGCGTCGGTCAGCGCGCGGACGAACGCCGCGGGATACGCGCGCTCGGCGTCGAGCTGCCGCCAGTAGGGATCGGGAAAGCGCTGGCAGATCTCGCGGACACTCTGGCGGAGGCTCGCATGGAGCTCGGTTCGGTCCCCAGGCGTCATGGTGGCCACGTCTCAGGAGATCCGCAGCAGCCGCTGCGCGTTGGTCCGGCTGATCTTCTCGCGGTCGCGGTCGCTGATCGGTGCCGAGTCGAGCCAGCGCGATCCGGATTTGAGCGTCTCGAACGGGTAGTCGATCGAGAACAGCATGCGATCGATGCCGACTTGCGCGATCGTGCCGATCAGTGACGGGGTGTGGAAGTTGCCGCTGGTCGAGATGTAGAAATTGTCGCGGAGGTAGTGCGACGCGGGCTTCGCGAGCTTCACCGCTTTCACCTTGGCGATGCGCGACTGCAGGCGGTCAATCGCAAACGGCAGCAGCTCACCCAGGTGACCGAGGATGACCGTCGCCTTCGGCACGCGATCGAACAGGCCGCTGGTGATCAGCCGGAGGGCGTGCGTGCCCGCTTCCACCGCGAATGCCCATTGCGGCCCCAGCAGCTCGGGACGCCCCTGGTACATGCGCTGCTGGTTCGGGAGCGGGTTGCGGGGATGGAGGTAAAACGGCACCTCGAGCGCGGCGAGCCGTTCCCAGAATGGCTGGTACTGCGCCTCGTCGTAGTACGCAGGCGTCTCGAGATTGCCGATGCTGGTGTAGCCGTTGGCGAGCGCGCCCTTGAAGCCCAGCCGGGTGACGGCGCGCTCGAGCTCGTCGGCGGCGGCCGCCGGGTCCTGCATCGGCAACGCCGCGAACGCCGAATAGCGATCCGGACGCTTCGCGACCAGCTCCGCGAGCTCGTCGTTCGCCAGCGTCGCGCGAGCGACCGCGCGGGCGGCGTCCAGCTCGTCCTGGATACCCGGGCCCGACAGTGACAGGACCATCCGCTCGATGCCGGCCTCGTCCATGTCGCGCAGGCGGCGCTCGGTGTCCACCATCCGCTCCTGCACGTCGCGCGAATACTCGTCGTACCAGAAGGGCGTCGGCCGCAACTGATCCCGGAACGACGCGGTCACGATGTGTTCCTCGACGGCGATCTTCCCCTGCATCCGACGCGTTTCTATGACTTGGCGACGGCCGCGACGCCGGCGCGCCCGCACTCGTCGTCTTGCGCGCCCGATCCACCGGAGAGTCCGATGGCGCCGATGATCCTGCCGTCTACGACCAGCGGGTTGCCGCCTTCAACCGGGACAGCGCCCCTGAGGCCGAGAAAGCGCCAGCCCTCGCCCCCCTTGATCACCGCGTCGTAGAACATCTTGGTCGGACGCTTGAAGAGCGCCGCGGACCGGGCCTTGTCGATCGAGACGTCAACGCTGCCGTACTGCACGCCGTCCATCTTTTCCAGGTAGACCAGCATGCCCGCCGTGTCGACCACCGCGATCGACATCATCACGTTGATCTTCCGCGCCTCGGCCGCGGCGGCGGCCGCCGCCCGCTTCGCCGTCTCGAGGCTGATCGGCGTGCCATAAGGGAGAGGCGGCGCCTGCGCGAACATGGTCGACGACACGAACACGCCGCACAGCAGCACGAGCAGGCCTTTGACGACAAACGATCTCGACATCTGAGCTCCTTGGTTGAAATTGAGCGGCTATCTTACTCTGGCGCCAATCAGCTCCTGGCGTCGCAGCTCGAGGTGGTCAGACCCCGTGGCTCCGTGGCTCCATGGCCGTTCTCACGGCCAGATGCCGAGGAGCCTCCGGACCAGGACGAGCTGGCCGACGTGATATGACCCGCCACCGGTGACAGCCGCGTCAAAGCCGGCATGCGCCTCCCGCCAGTCGAGCAGGCGAATCAGGTGCGCCCGGAGCGGGTCGGTTGGGCTCATCATCCGATCATACTGAGCGTCGGTCGCGTGCCTAGCTCGGCGTCGGCGTGAAGCGGATCGAATAGTGCAGATCTTTGCCGAGGCCGCGTGATGCGTTTCATTCCATTCGTCCAGCTCGTCCAAGGGGCGCCTGTTATACATGAGTCCGATGGCTACTGAGCGCGCAGAAAGCCCCAACGGTGTTGCCTCGACCGGCATCGCCGGCCTCGACGAGATCCTCCGCGGCGGCTTCCCTACCAACCGCATGTATCTCGTTGAAGGCGACCCGGGCGCCGGCAAGACCACCCTCGCCCTCCAGTTCCTCCTCGAAGGGATCCGCAACGGCGAGCAGGTCCTCTACGTGACGCTGTCGGAAACGCGGAGCGAGCTGCAGTCGGTCGCCGAATCGCACGGGTGGAGCCTAGACGGCATGACCATCCACGAGCTCGCGGCCGACGACGCCGGCGGGCTGGTGCCTGACGAGCAATACACGATGTTCCACCCGTCCGAGGTGGAGCTCGCGCAGACCACCAAGGCGGTGCTCGACGAGGTCGAACGCGTCCATCCGACGCGGGTGGTCTTCGACTCGTTGTCAGAGATGCGGCTGCTGGCGCGCGAGCCGCTCCGTTATCGCCGGCAGATCCTCGGGCTCAAGCACTTCTTCGCCGGCCGCAAGGCCACCGTACTCCTCCTCGACGACCGCACCTCGGGGCCCGGGGATCTGCAGCTTCACAGCCTGGCCCACGGGGTCGTCGTGCTGCAGCAGCTCGCGCCCGAGTATGGATCGGACCGGCGGCGGGTTCGCGTCATGAAACTGCGCAGCGTCAACTTCCAGGGCGGCTACCACGACGTCGTCATCGAGACGGGGGGCCTCAAAATTTTTCCGCGGCTGGTGGCGGCGGAGTCCCGGAGCGACCTGCGCCACGAGAACGCCAGCACCGGGCTACCCCACCTCGATTCGCTCTTCGGAGGCGGCCTGCATAGGGGGAGTTCGACGCTGTTCATCGGGCCGGCGGGATCGGGGAAATCCGCGCTGGCGACGCAGATCGTCCTGGCCGCGGCGCAGCGCGGCGAGCGTGCCACCTTCTATATGTTCGACGAAGGACTCGAATCGTTCCGCCGCCGCGCGGCCGGCCTCGGGATGGACATCGAGCCGCACCTCGAAAGCGGCGCCGTGGTGCTGACCCAGGTGGATCCCGCAGAGCTGTCGCCCGGGGAGTTCGCCGATCGAATCCGCGCCGACGTGGAGCTGCGAAACGTCACGGTCGTGGTGATCGACAGCCTCAACGGCTACCTGCATGCGATGCCTGAGGAGCACTTCCTGCCGGCGCAGCTCCACGAGCTCTTCATGTATCTGCGACAGCGCGGCATCCTCGCCATTTCGATCCTCGCCCAGGCCGGCATGATGGGTTCGATGCAGACCCCGGTTGATCTGAGCTACCTTGCCGACAACGTCGTGTTGCTCAGGTACTTCGAGGCCTTCGGCGAGGTGCGCCAGGCGATTTCGATGCTCAAGAAGCGGTCGAGCGCGCACGAGCGCACGATCCGGGAGCTGCGGATGGGCGCGGACGGCCTCTCGCTGGGCCCGCCCCTCCGGGAGTTCCGTGGGGTCCTGACCGGCGTGCCGCAACCGGTCGCGCCGCCTGCTGAGGCGCCAGAGGTCCGGTGACGCGCAACGACGAGCGCGTCCTCGTGCTCGCCCCGACCGGGCGCGACGCCCTCCTCACCTGCGCCATCCTGAGCAAGGAGGGATTGACCTGCGATGCCTCGAGCAGCATCGACGAGATGATCGCCGGAGCCGCCGAAGGCGCGGCGGCCCTGCTGATCGCCGAGGAGGCGCTGCCGTCAACGGCGCTGCACCTGCTCCACAAGACGCTCGACGCGCAGCCGCCCTGGTCGGATCTCCCCGTCATCGTGCTCGCCGGCAGCCAGTTCGACGCCTCCAGCCTTCGCCCGGTCAACCTGCTCGGCCTGCGCAACGTGATGGTGCTGGAGCGCCCGGTACGGCGCCTCATCCTGGCGCGGACCGTGGCGGTGGCGCTGCGCGCCAGGCGCCGCCAGTACGAGCTGCGCGATCACCTCGAGCAGCGCACCTGGCTGCTCGAGCGCGAGCGCGCCGCGCGAGCCGACGCCGAGATCAACAGCCGCATGAAGGACGAGTTCCTCATGACCATCTCGCACGAGCTGCGCACGCCGCTCACCGCGATCTACGGGTGGGCGCGGATGCTCACGACCGGTGAGATCCGCGAAAGCCAGAAGCAGCGCGCGATCGAGACCATCGAGCGCAACGCCCGCGCCCAGCTGCAGTTGATCGAAGATCTGCTCGACGTCTCGCGCGCCATCTCCGGCAAGCTGCGCCTCACACCGAAACCTTCGGAGATCGAGCCGATCGTCGCAGCGGTCGTCGAATCGATGCAGCCGGCGGCGCAGGCCAAGGGCGTGCGCGTCAGGGTGGCCGCCGGCGGCCGCCTCGGGCCGATTCTCGCGGACCCCGAGCGCGTGCAGCAGATTGTCTGGAACCTGCTGTCGAACGCGATCAAATTCACGCCGGTTGGCGGAACGGTGCGCATCCGCGTCGAAGGCCACGAAGCCGACGTCGCGATCATCGTCACCGACAGCGGCGGCGGGATTCCGCGGGAGTTCCTCCCCTATGTCTTCGACCGGTTCCGCCAGAGCGAGGGAGGCACCACACGGCAGCACGGCGGGCTGGGGCTCGGCCTGGCGATCGTGCGCCACCTCGTGGAGCTGCACGGCGGCACGGTCCACGCCGACAGTGCCGGCGAAGGCAAGGGATCGACCTTCCGCGTCGTCCTGCCGCGGGGCCTCGAGCGCCGGTCGCCCGATCGTCCTCACGTCCGCCCGGAGCACGCGCGGGACGCGCCTGGCGCGACCGCCCGGCTCGACGGCGTGCGCATCCTGGTCGTCGACGACGAGCCGAGCGCACGGGAGCTGTTCGCGGTGATTGTCGAGAACGCCGGGGCCGAGCTGAAGGTCGCAGCATCCGTGCCGGAGGCGCTCGACATGCTGAAAACGTGGTGGCCCCACGTGCTGCTCTCGGACATCGAGATGCCGAGCAAGGATGGATATCAGCTGATGGACGAGGTGCGGGCGCTGGCCGAATCGCACCCCCATCCGATCGCCGCCGTCGCGATTACGGCGCATTCGCGGCCGGAAGACAAATCGCGCGCGCTCGACGCCGGTTTCCAGTGGCACCTGCCGAAGCCGGTCGAGCCGGCGCAGCTGGTGTCGGTCGTGGCGTCGCTGACCGGACGGCTTCAGCCCTCTACGGGGTGACCCGGCCGAGGACCATCACCTCGGCGTGCGGCGTCCCGCACATCGTCCTCACCCGCATCCGGAACTCTCCCGCCCGGAGAACATGCAAGCGGCCGGCATTCAGGTCCGGGTCGTCAGAGCGGAGCTGCGCGACCGGAGGATTGCTCTCCTCCACCTCGAGCACGATCGGCATCGGCGACATCGCCACGTCGGCGGCGTTGATCGCGACGACGCTGAGGGTGTTGAGCTCGTAGCGCCCATCTTCGCGAAGCTCCAGCGGATTCGGGGCGACCACCAGCCGCGCCACGACCAGCGGATCCTGGCATGCCTCCACCAGCTGCGAGGCCGTGAACCGGCGCGGAGCCACGCGGATGCCCTCGGTCACTGACGGCGAGGTCAGTCCCTCGGCGACCTGCACGTAATAGCGAGGTGGCGTGGATGCGCACCCGGAGGCCCCGAGGAGGATCACCACGACGGTCACGAGGTTCATCATCCTCATCGTTTCTTGCCACGATCTTAATCGTGAATCTCGAACCTAGTACCGGCGGAACGTCAGGTTGAAGCGCCCGGCGAGGTCGAGCGCCGCGGGTGCCGTGCCAGGGATGATGCGCGAGACGCCGTGGTAGCGGAGCCGCGCCGGCCCGCCGAAGACGAAGGCGTCGCCGGATGCGAGCAGGAGTGCCTCCGCCGGCTCCTTTCGCGTGAGCCCGCCGAAGAGAAACCGCGCGGTATCGCCAATCGACACTGACACGACCGGCTGCCCTGCCTCGATCGACTCCGCACCCTCGTCCTTGTCCTGATGCAGGCCCATGCGGCCCTCTGGGCCGTACCAGTTGATCAGCGCGATGTCCGGAGAAAAGCTGAACCCGGCCTCGGCCGCGATCCTCGATGCGAGCGCCACGAGGTTCTCCGGCACCGGCGCCACGGGGGCATCGTCATGATCGGCGCGCGTCGCCATGTAGGTGTAGGTGAGCGGATTCCAGTGCCGTCCGAGAGCCACCATCCGCACGTGCATCTTGCCGCCGCCGCGGACGGTAGGGACGTAGCCCCCGGCGGGACCGTCCATGATCTCGCGGCACTGCGCCGCGAGGGTACGCTGCTCCTCGAGCGGGAGGCAGCCTTTCAGCCACGTCGCGCCGGGGCCGAGCGACACGCCGTCACACAGCGACCGTCTCATCGTCCACGGATTGGCCGCTGAGCTCCCGGCGAAGCTTGGTGTAATCGAGATCGTTCTCCCATCGGGAGATGACGATCGTGGCCACCCCGTTGCCGATGAAGTTGGTCACGGTGCGAATCTCGGCCATGAAGCGATCGATGCCGAGGATCAGCGCCAGCCCGGCGACGGGAATCGTCGGTACGACCGCGAGCGTCGCCGCGAGCGTGATGAACGACGCGCCCACCACGCCCGCCGCACCCTTCGACGTGAGCATCGCCACGGCAAACAGCGTGATCTGTTCCCTGAGCGTCAGCTCGATGTTCAGGGCCTGCGCGACAAACAGCGCGCCAAGCGTGATGTAGATGCTCGTCCCGTCCATGTTGAACGACATCCCTGACGGCACGACCAGCCCCACCACCGCCTTCGGGCATCCAAGCCGTTCGAGCTTCTGCATCAGCGGGACCAGGGCGGATTCCGACGAGGCCGTGCCGAGGACGGTCATCAGCTCGTCCTTGATGTAGGCGATGAACCTGAAGATGCTGAAGCCGGCCAGCCACGCGACGCTGCCGAGCACGACGACCAGGAACAGGATGCAGGTGACGTAGTACGCCAGCAGGAGCGAGGCCAGCGGGCCGAACGCCTGAAATCCGTACTGGCCGATCGTGAACGCCATCGCGGCGCCCGCGCCAATCGGCGCCAGCTTCATCAGCGCGTTCATCATCGCGAAGAACACCTGCGCCGCCTCCTCGAGGGAGCGGTGGACCAGCCCGCCGTGCTGCCCCAGCTTGTTGACCGCGTATCCGAACAGGATCGCCACGAACAGCACCTGGAGCAGATCCCCGGAGCCGGTGAACGCGTCGAGGAACGTCCTGGGAATGACGTGCAGGACGAAGCCGGTCGCGGTCTGCTGCTCCGCCGCCCTGGCGTAGGTCGAGACGACGGTCGCGTCCAGCGTGGCCGGATCGACGTTGAACCCGTCGCCCGGACGGAACGTGTTGGCGACCGCCCAGCCAATCAGCAGCGCCAGCGTCGTGATCACCTCGAAGTAGACCAGGGTCTTGACGCCCACCCGCCCGACCTTTTTCATGTCCTTCGCGCCGACGATGCCCAGCACCACCGTGCAGAACACGATTGGCGTGATGAGCATCTTGATCAGCGCGATGAACCCGTCGGCCACGGGCTTGAGCTGGACGGCCGCGGTGGGGTTGACCAGCCCGAAGATCGTGCCCGCCGCCATCGCTCCAAGGACCCAGAAGTACAGCTTGCCGCCGCTCGGTCGCATGCCCGGTGATTCCTTATGAATGGTCGGAACGATTCGAGGTCGAGACGATATCAGAATCCGGATCGTCGCGGCGTTCGTCGTACCAGAACGGCAGGCGCGCGCGGCTCCTCAGCGACGCGGGGCCGCGGCTGAGTAAGGTGAGCCACTGGCGGAAGAGGTCCCACGTGGAATGGGTGCGCAGCTTGCGCCCGGACGAAGTGACGGGGTCGCGCAGGATCACGACCCGGCCCAGCCGCTTGAGGCGGCGGCTGAAGGCGATCTCCTCGGCGGCGAACAGCCCCTCGTCGAAGCCACCGGCCGACTCGAACGCCGCGCGGCTGCAGAAGACGAAACAACCGGCAGCCCAGCGCCTGGCGCGCATGAAGCTCCCCACCACGACAAGCATCAACGACGCCCAGAGCGGGACCCGTCCGTCGATTTCCACGTCCGCCCCGCCCCCGACGGCACCGGCGCCGATCGCCTCGATGGCGGTCCGCACGGTCGCGGGACCGATCACGGTGTCGGCATCGACAAACACGAAGATGCGTCCCCTGGCCACCCGGGCACCGGCGTTCCGCGTGCGCGAGATCTGACGAAAGCTCACGCGGACCACGCGGCACCCCTGCGACTCGGCGACCGCCGCCGTCCCATCCGTCGAGCCGTCGTCCACGACGATCAGCTCGTAGGTCAGCGAGAGCAGGCGCGCGGTGTAGTGGATCGAGTCGAGCGTGCGGCCGAGCAGCCGTTCCTCGTTGTGCGCGGGGACGATGAAGGAGATCATGCGGCTCGCTTGCGGTACTGGCCGCATTCAGCTGATGCGGTGCTCGACGATGGGCAGGGTGATCGTCTGGTCGCCGATGGAGACGTACAACTCGCCCTGCGTCACCGACAGGGAAAACGAGGTCCGGCGATCGATCAGGGCGGCGATCTCCTCGATCAGCCGGCGATCGAACGTCCGGATCGGGATCTCGTCGCTGCGATGGATTTTCTCTCCCGCGAACTGGGCGAGCACCTGCCTCGGGTCGCGATGCGTGTAGACGGCCACCCGCCCCGCGAGCTTGCTGCCGCGATGCAGGCGGTTCGCGTCCGGCATCCCCACTTCAATCCAGGCCTTCACGCGGCCGGTCAGGTCCCGCACGACCAGCGCCGGCTCGTCGCCCGACGACACGCCCTCGGTCAGCTCGATGCCTTCCTGGTACTCGAGGCAGTACGCCAGGATCCGGACGACCATGTACTCGGCCGTCTCCGACGGATGCCGCGCGACCTTCAGATCGAGCGTCTCGTAGACGCCGCGATCCATGTCGGACAGGTTGATGTTGAGCGTGTAGATGGTCGCCGCCTGGGCCAATCAGGATACCTTACACGTCAAACGTGTCCTTGTCGCGGGGCTGGTTGCGCTCGCGCCGGCCTCCCACGAACAGCGACAGCAGGAAGCTGATCACGGTCACCACCAGCGCCCCGATGAACGCGGCCACGAAGCCGTCGACATGAAAGCCCAGCCCCAGCGCGTCGGAGATCGCGCTCGTCAGCCACAGCATCAACGCATTCAGCACGAACGTGAACAGGCCGAGCGTGACGATCAGCAGCGGCAGCGTCAGCAGCTTCAGGATCGGCCGCACCGCGACGTTCAGCACGCCGAACAGCAATGCGACGACGAACAGCAGGCGCCAGTCGCCGTCGAACGAGATGCCCGGGACCACGCGCGTCGCGGCCCAGAGCGCCACGGCATTGATCAGCAGCCGCCAGAGAATCCACATACTGGTGCGCGATTATCCTTAAGATAGGGGTTCCAAGCCAGCGAGGATGTCATGACGCACACACAGGTCTGGATCGCCATCGTCATCTCGATGGGCCTCGCGCAGGCCGCGACCGCCGAGATGGTCGAAAAGACCGGGCGCTTCAGCGGCGTGCAGGTGACCTACAAGGTCGTGCTCCCCACGGGTTACGACGCCGCTCGCGCCTACCCCGCGGTGCTGGTCTTTACCGGCGGCGCCCAGCAGATCGTCGGGGCCGAGAACACGCTCAACGCAGACTGGCGCAGCCAGGCCGAGAAACGCGGCTACATCGTCATCAGCCCGGGAACACCTGACGGGAGCCTGTTCTTCGAGGGCGCCGATCGCGTCTTCCCCGCCTTCCTCGATGCGATCCTGCGCGACTACAAGGTCAGGGACGGCAAGCTCCACATCGCCGGCCACTCCAACGGCGGCCTCAGCGCCTTCCACATCGCCGCGAAGTACCCGGCGTACTTCACGACCGTCACCGGCTACCCGGGGCTGCTCGACGGACCGCCCTCACAGCTCCAGGCACTCAAGCCGCTCTGCCTCTTCATGCACGTGGGGGATCAGGACAGCGGCTGGCGAGGCGCGATGCAGCAGCAGGCGGAGGCGTTGCGGCGGCAGGGTTTCAAGATCAGGTTCAGCGTCGAGAAGAACCAGGTGCACCGGCTGAAGGCGCAGGAACTCAACCTGTCGGCGCGGCTGTTCGATCAGATCGAAGGCTGCTGACTCAGTTCGAGATCGCCGCTACTCGTTCCGCAGCGAGGTCCTGCCGACGTGCTTGGTCAACGTCTTGTGGACTTCTTCCACCTGTTGGTCGGTCATGATACCGGCCGAAATATCCGACGCCTTCGTCATCAGGTTCAGCACGTCTTCTTCGTGGCTGGAGATCCCGAAATAGTGCCCGAGCTCGTGGGCGAGCGTGTCGCCGGCACGCGCCACATTGGGCGCCGCTCCGCACTCGACGACCGCGCCCTTTCCCCATCCAACCGGCGGGCACACGCCGAAGGCTTTGTGCAGGCTCCCCACGTAGTAGACGTTGGCGTGCCTGGCCTTCTGCCAGTTCTTCCAGAGCAGCGGGTAGAGCTCCCACTTCATGTCGTGCATGCTGCTCGACTCCCTGGTCACGACCTCCCCGACCTCGAGCTGGATGAAGAACTTGTTCCAGATGCTGTTGGCTACGGCTACGGTGTCGGCGATGAACGCCGGCATATCAGGGAACCCCGGGAAGCTGCCGTCGTCTTTCGCGACGATATTGACAAAAAGGTTCACGGTAAACGGAGTACGCCTCGCGGAGGCGACCACGTCGCCGAAACCGACCTTGCCCCCCTTGGAGGGCGAGCTCAGTTTGCTGATCTCGGTCACGCCCGACCTGAACATGACGTCGCCGTTGTAGTTCTTGTTCTTGAACAGGAGCACGCTGTCGGCAGCGGATGTCATCCTCATTGACGACGCGGCGTGCTTCACCGGCGTGTCCTTCAGGTCGGCGATATCGCCGGACACCGCGTGGCAGTCGCCTTCGAAGTTGTCTTTCCTGAACAGCGTGATCGACATAGGTGGGGGAAGAATGCCACAACAAGCTCGACTGTGGCACCCAGCTTATCCAGCCGCCGCACGATGGTCTTCGAGTTCCTCCGGCAGCGCGACCCCGCGTGTTTCCGGGAAGAACGGCGCGGCGGCGATACCGACGATGTAGATCAGGCTGACGATCAGGGCGGGGCGGCCGTAGTCGCCGAACGAGGTGATCAGCGTGCCCGCGACCAGCGGGCCGAGAAACGCGATGAAGCGCGGCGCGTTGAAGCAGAAGCTGATCGCCGTCGCGCGGACGCTGGTGGGAAACGCTTCCGGTAACCAGGCCGCGCACCACGTGTACTGGCCCAGCGTGAAGACGGCGTTGACCGCGCAGATCAGCAGCAGCAGCGACAGGTTGTCGGTGCCGAAGAACAGCACCGGCGTCATCAGCAGCGCGGCCACGAACCAGGTGATCACCACCGGCTTGCGCCCCCACGCGTCCGCGCAGAAACCGAACAGCACGTAGCCGATCACGGCGCCGGCGTTATAGGCCATCCCCGCGAGGCTCGCCCACCGGGCCGGCGGTAGTCCCTGGGCGGCCGCGACCGACGCCACGTACGGCGGCACCCACGTCGACACGCCCCACCATCCCAGGGTCGTCGCCGTCGACATCAGCACGGCGATGATCATCAGCTTCCGCATGCGCGGGTGCTCGAAGAGCACCGCGAGCGGAAACCGCGCGCGCGCCGGGGCGGCGCGCCGCCGGCGATCGGCTTCGACCCACTGCGCCGGCTCGTCGATGCCGCGCCGGATCCAGAACGTGGCGAGCGCGGGCAGCACGCCGATCAGGAACATCCACCGCCACGAGGACGGCCCGAGCGGGCTGACGAACAGCCAGACGGCCGAGGCGAGGAAGAACCCGAGGCCCAGGCCGCACTGCATCAGCCCCGCGCCCTTGCCGCGATGCTGGCGCGGCCACATCTCCGCCATCATCGACGCGCCCGTCGCCCACTCGGATCCGATCGCGACGCCGACGATGAACCGGAGCACGATGAACGAGGTCCACGACCAGGCGAACGCCGTGAGCCCGGTGACCAGCGAGTACGCCAGGACGGAGTAGATCAACATCCGTTTCCGGCCGATGTAGTCGGCGGCGATGCCCCCGAGGATCCCGCCAATCCCCCAGCCGAGCAGCGTCACCGCGATCGCGACGCCCGAATAGAACGGGATGGCCTGGTGCAGCTCTGGCGGCAGGAGCTCGCGGAACGCGACGGCCACCGTCAGGATCAGCGCGTAGGTTTCATAGCCGTCGAAGAGCCAGCCGAGATTGGCGGCCGCGAGCGTGCGCCACTGGCGCCGATCGAGCGAGCGATACCACATCGGGATGGGATTCTGCCACAATGACGCCGGCCGTTTTCAGGAGGGGTGATGGGAATCCGCGCGGGCGCTCTCGGTGCTGTGGTGATCGCCACGTTGGCATGTGCTGATGGCGCCGCTGCGGCGGGATCGTGCGAAGCCCTGTCGGCGCTGGTCCTGCCTCACACCACGTTCACGTCGGTCACGACGGTTGAGGCCGGCGCATTCAAGCCGCCGACTCTTCCCGCCTTCTGCCGCGTCGAGGCGACGCTCAGGCCTTCGTCCGACTCCGACATCAAGGTCGAGGTCTGGCTGCCGGCGTCGGGCTGGAACGGGAAGTTCCAGGCGGTCGGCAACGGAGGGTGGGCGGGATCGCTCGAGCCCGGCGCGATGGGCGAGGCGCTGCGACGCGGCTACGCCACCGCGTCGACCGACACCGGCCACCAGGGGACCGGCGGAAGCTTCGCGCTCGGCCACCCCGAGAAGCTGATTGATTACGCATACCGCGGCCAGCATGAGATGAACCTGGTCGCCAGGGCGCTGATCGCCGCCTATTACGGCGAGGGCCCGAAATTCTCCTACTTCAACGGATGCTCGGGCGGCGGCCGGCAGGCGTTGAAAGCGGCCCAGCGCTTCCCCGCCGACTACGACGGCATCGTCGCCGGTGCGCCGGGCGGCGACTGGACGGGCCGCGCCGCGAGCTCGATGCGGGTCGCGCAGGCGATGCACAAGAACCCGGCGAGCTACATCCCGCCCGCGAAGTACCAGGCGATCCACCGGGCGGTGCTCGACCGCTGCGACGCGCTCGATGGCATCAAAGACGGCGTGCTCAACGATCCCAGGGCGTGCACGTTCGACCCGGGAGTTGTCGCGTGCACCGGAAGCGACGAGTCAGCGTGTCTCACGGCGCCGCAGGTAGAGGCGGCGCGCCAGGTGTACGCGTCCCCGATCAACCCGAGCACCACACGGCGGATCACCGGGCTGATGCCAGGCAGCGAGCTCGGCTGGGCGACGTGGGGCAGCCCGCAAACGCCGGTCAACGGCCTCGATCACTACAAGTACGTCGTCTACAAGGATCCCCAGTGGGACTACCTGACGTTCAACTTCGATCGGGACATCGTGCTCGCGGAACAGGGCGACAACGGATTGATCAACGCGACCGATCCCAACCTGAAGCCCTTCTTCGGCCGCGGCGGCAAACTGATCCAGTACCACGGCTGGTCCGACCCGCAGATCTCGCCCGAGGCGAGCACCCAGTACTACGACAACGTGGTGAAGGCCGCCGGCACGGCCAGCACGGCCAACTCGTATCGATTGTTCATGGCGCCCGGAATGGGCCATTGCCGGGGCGGCAACGCCCCGAACACCTTCGACATGCTTGCGGCGCTCGAGCAGTGGGTAGAAAAAGGACAGGCGCCCGAGCAGATCGAGGCGTCACTGTCGCTGAACGGCAAGGTCATCCGCACGCGTCCGCTCTGCGCCTATCCGCAGCAGGCGAGCTACAAGGGTACCGGCAGCACCGACGAAGCCGCGAACTTCGTCTGCAAGGCGCCCTGACGGCGGGTCACAGGGGTCCCTCCGCCTTTACCAATCGGTCGGCTTGTAGTCCTTCAGGAATTGCCCCCACACGTGGGTGCCGGTGTTGAACCCGCTGATGATCGGGTCAACGATGCGCGAGGCGCCGTCGACAATATCGAGGGGCGGATGGAATCGCTGCTCGACGACCTTGCGCGCGGCAATCGCCTCCGGGTCCTCGTCGGTCACCCAGCCGGTGTCCACGCTGTTCATGTGGATGCCGTCGTGCTGATAGTCGGTCGCCGACGTCCGCGTCATCATGTTGAGCGCCGCCTTCGCCATGTTCGTGTGCGGATGCCGCGTCGTTTTTGAATTCCGGTAGAACTGCCCCTCCATCGCCGACACGTTGACGATGTGCTTGTCGCGCTCGGGGGTGCGGAGCATCAGCGCCTTGAGGCGCGCGTTGATGACGAAGGGGGCGACCGCGTTCACCAGCTGCACCTCGAGCAGCTCCACCGACGACACTTCCGCCAGCAGCAGCCGCCACGAGTTGCGGCCGCGCAGATCGACCTGCTGCAGATCCTGGTCGAGGCGCCCCTGCGGGAAGAGATCGCTTTGCGCCTGGAGCTCCTCGGGCAGCAGCGGCACCTGCGACAGCCGCGCGGAGTTGACGAGGCCCGGTATCTCCCTGCCACCGTAGTCGTCCGTGGGACGAGCCTTGTCAGGCTCGCCGTCCGGGAGCATGTGATATCCCCGAAGGCCCTCGTAGTGCCCGAGCAGTTTCCGCACGTGCGCCGGCATGTCGCCAGCCGCCGCATTCTCCCCTTCCATCATGTGCGCGTAGAACTCGGGCGGCCGCCGCACTGTCTGGCAGGCGTTGTTGATGATGAAATCGAGCCGGCTGCGCGTGGCGAGCAGCTCGCGGCAGAACGCCTCGACGCTGGGCGTGTGCCGCAGGTCGAGGCCGAAGACCTCGAGCCGGTCGCTCCACTCGGCGAAGTCCGGCTCGCGGGCGTAGCGGTTGGCCGAGTCGCGGGGGAAGCGCGTGGTGACGAGCAGGCGTGCGCCGGCCCGAAGGAGCTTGAGCCCGGCCTGGTAGCCGATCTTGACTCGGCCGCCGGTCAGCAGCGCCACGCGGCCGCGCAGGTCGGCGAGCTCGCCGCGCTTCGCGAAGTTGAACTCCGCGCATTCGGGACACATCTGGTCGTAGAAATGATGGATGACGGTGTACTTCTGCTTGCAGACGTAGCAATGCTGCAGCTCGGTTGATTGCCTCTGGGCCGCCTGCTCCGACGCCTGCTCTGGTGCCTGCTCCAGGTGGACATCCTGCGGCTCGAATTCATTCGGCGGAAAGACATTCGGCGTCGTGAACACCGGCTTCCGACGCAGCGACCGGATCCCCGTCTCATGCAGCACGCCCTCGTCTTGCGTGACCCGCTCGGATTTCTTCAGCCGCCGCCTCGCATCCGCATAACGGCGCCCCAGGCGATCCGGGTTGTAGACGCGGCTGACCGCCTGGAGAAAGCGCTTGGCCTCTTCAGCGGGCAGGTCGTCGAGCTGGCTGCGGTCGGCGACGATCGACTCGAGGACTTCGGTGGCGTCGCGCAGGCGTTCGGGCGTGGTGGTCATTGCAGCTCGAGGGGGGCGAGACATTCAGCTTCTGACTCTACCCGCAACGGCAGCCATCGATCGAATGCGCCGTCGAGCGACGAGACGATCAGGACCGGCGAGATCGCAGCCGGGTCGTAGAAGGAGGCGTCGCCGCCGGCGTCGCGCAGCAACTGCGCCACCCGCTGGCGGAACTCGGTGAACCTGGGCGCGTCGAAGAGGATGAAATAGACGCCGCGCGTGACGCCGGGTTCGCTCACGCGGCGGCGGACGAGGCAGCGTGGCTCGAGCGTGGCCGACTCGAGGCCGGTCTCCCGTGCCGCGGCCAGGAGCGTGTCAGGCGTCAACCCGGTCAGCGCCCGCTCGTACTCGCCGCGGAGCACCAGCGGGATGCCCGGTCTGCCCGGCGTGTGCTGGGATTCGCCAGACCTGGCGAAGACCTGCCGCGACACGAACGACGCGAGCTGTGGATCCGATTTCAACGTCAGGACGCTGCCGGAGCCAGCATCGGCTTCGAGCTCGAGCGTCCAGCTCGAGAGCTGACTCTTCGGGGCCGTGAACGGCTCCGCGCGCGAGCTGTCGGCCGACCGCACGAACAACACCGCAAGCACGCCCAACGCGAGCAGCACCACCGCCGCCTTTACCAACCCGGGGATCTTCTTCGACGCCATTGCTTCAAGCCTAATCTACAAGCTGAAGACTCGTTTTGACTGCCCGTGTCATTCGTGACAGAGCGTGGGGCAAGCCTTGTCAGGCTTGCCCGGCCGGCCTGACAAGGCCGGCCCCACGTACGGTCGGTCGTAGAGGCGGACCTTCAGGTCCGCCTACAATCCTGGGGTGCTCTTCTTCGAGCTCTTCCCCGCCCTCCTCACCCTCGTCTGCGTCGTCATCGGCGTGATGCTGTTCATGAGGGATCGGGAAGCACGCAACGACCCCGCCGACCGCAATCACAAATAAAAAAGGGCGAGCCCCGAAAGGCTCGCCCTCATGACCCGGCCGTCTTCGCTTAGTTCGTGCTCGTCGTCGAGCCGACGTGCTTCTTGAACCACGCGATCATGCGGGTGTAGGAGTCGGTCGCCGCCGCCTTGTTGTAGCGCTCCGGCGTGGCGTCGTTGTTGTAGCCGTGGACGGCACCCGGATAAATGTGCCCTTCGTGGACGACGCCCGCCTTGGTCATCGCGGCGTCGTACGCCGGCCACGCGTCAACGAGGCGCTTGTCCTCGCCGCCGTGGAATACCAGCACCGCCGCCTTGATCTTCGAGACGTCCTCGGTCATCGGCGCGCCACCGTAGTACGGCACGGCGGCCTGGAGGTCGGCGCCCATCCGCACGGCCAGGGCGTTGGAGATACCGCCGCCGAAGCAGAAGCCGGTCGAACCAAGCCGCCCGGTGCTGTCGGGACGATTCTTCAGCCACACTGCCGCGGCGTGAAGGTCCTCACCCATCTTCGCGCGATCGATCTTGCCGAACAGCTCGCCGCCCTTCGCGTCGTCGCCCGGGTAGCCGCCGACCGAGGTCAGGGTGTCCGGCGCGAACGTCATGAAGCCTTCGAGCGCGATCCGGCGCGCGACGTCTTCGATGTGCGGGTTGAGGCCGCGGTTCTCGTGGATCACGAGGATCGCGGGCAGCCGCTGGTTGCCGGCGGCCGTGGGGCGCACCAGCAGGCCGCGGATGCTGCCGTTGCCGTTGGGCGACGGCACCGTGGCGCGCTCGGTCTTGATGCGCGGGTCGGTCGGCGACACCTGCTGCGCCGCAGCATAGTTCGGCATCAGCTGGTCGACGATTGCAGCGGCGGCGGCAGCGGACACCGCGACCTTGGTGACGCGATCCATGAACGAACGACGGTCGATCTCGCCGTGAATGTACAGGTTGTACGCGTCGATCGCCTCACGCGGCAGCGTCTCTCTTGTTGGCTCCATCGGCATTCGCTCCTTCAGGGCGAGGCGGGTCCCTGGGGACACGCCAATATCATGGGAATCAGGACGGTTGGAGGGCGGAGAATACCACGGTTCCCGAGAGTCCAGGCGACGCCGGTGTGGCGTCGCTGTGTCGCGGAGGCGGACCTTCAGGTCGTGCTTTCACACTGAGTACACCTGATTTCGACGCCAACGAACGATTCCCGGCCTTCCGAGGTCGTCACCCACGGCCGGCTCTGCCACGGCGGGTCGTGGCGCATGTGCTGGCTGTGGCCGCAGTCCAGCACCGCAACCCACTGTCCGTCCGCATCGGCACGAAAACCGACGATGCGCGATGTCGCCACGTCGTCAGCCGCCCGGCTCGGTGTGTGCCGAATCCGCCGCCGGCAACACGTCTCGCGCCCAGTCCGCTCGCTTCCAATCGGGCACGGGCGGTGTCTCCCCCGTCCGCGGAATGAAGGGGGACGGTTCGGCGAGCTGATACTTCGGGATGTATCGCGGGCAGTTCGGATAGATCCTTTGCAGCCGGATCCGGAGAACGAACAGCGCGCCCGGATACTCTGCAACGGCGTGGGCGTCCTGCACGACGTCCGCGTCACCCTCGAGCCGGAGGCGGCGCCGGGCCTCGAAATCGATCAGCAGCAGGCCAACGGGGGGGCTCGCGGCGATGTTTCCCGCCGACAGGAACATGCCGTTCCCGTCGTACCAGCCGAACGCCAGCGTCCGCCGGTCCAGGATCCGTATGAAGCCCGGGTCGCCAGCCTTGATCGAGCACGTGGGTTGACCTGACGGATCGCAGGTAGCCAGAAACAACATGTCCCGCGATGTGATGAACGCCGCGTCGGCGTCGGTCAGTTCGGCGTGGACCTTGACCTCTTCCAGTCGATCCGCGAGGCGGCGAGCGTCGAACTGATCCTGCAAGGCGCGCTGCGCCGGGTGATACATCGATGACATCGGGTGCCCTCACGTGGGTCGCACGTAGTGTCCGGCTTCAGCCCGCCCGTAGTGTCCGGCTTTAGCCGGACCGTTAAGGACGCAGCACGCGGATGGTGCCGTCCTGTTTGTTGAGTAGAAACACCTGGTTACCGGCGCCGATGCCGAAGCGGAGATCGACGCGCGTGGCGGCCGGGTTCTTTTCCTTGACCAGCTCCATCAGCGTCTTCGCGGCACCGCCGCTGTTGAACAGGACGCGGCGCATCCCGTCCTGCCCCCCGCTCGGCAGCCGGTCGGCGTTGATGTAGAACACCTCGCCGCTCGGGTTGTCGCCGAACAGCACCAGGTTCGCGAGCTGCGGGATCGCGGTGCCACGGTAGACGATCGTGCCGGTGATCGCGACGTCGTTGTTGTTGACGCCGAGCAACGGGTCGCGATGGTCGTACTCGACCAGGGGATAGACCATTTTGGGATCGGCGCGCGTCCCATCGAGCTTGATCTCCGTGCGGCTGATGAAGCGGAAGCTCGACTCCCACGTGTTCCAGCCCAGGTTCGCGCCGGCGGTCACGAGACTGAGCTCCTCGACGATGTTCTGGCCGATGTCGGCGAGGAAGAGATTGCCGTTCTTCGGATCCCAGCCGAAACGCTGCGGGTTGCGGACGCCGTAGGCATAGATTTCCCCGAGCGTCTGCGGGTTGTTGTCGTTGACGAAGGGGTTGCCCGGCGGGATGCCGTATTTCTTGTTCGCGCTGTTGGCGCCGAGCGGGTCGATCCGGAAGATCTTGCCGAAGGCGGAGTTGAGGTTCTGCGCCATGTTGAGCGGATCGCCGCCGCTGCCGCCGTCGGCGACGCCCATGTAGAGGAGGCCGAAGTCGGCGCTGCCCGGCGTCGCGTTGGGGTTGAAGGCGAGATGACCCGCGTTGTGGTTGGCGAACGGCTGTCGGAGCCGAATCAGCTCACGCGGCGCGCCGCCGTCGTAGGTGGCTGCGGCGGGGTTCTTGGCGGTCCACTCGAGCAGCACCGTGTCGTGCGTGTTCATCCCGCCGGCCGGCACGAAGTCGGGCGCCGGCTGCATGTTCGACGAGTCGGTGTAGGTGTAGAACTTGCCGAATCCGCGGGTGCCTGCCTGGTTGAACTGCGGATGGAAGGCGAAGCTCTGCACGCCGCGCTCCCTCCCCTGGTGCTGGACGCTGACACCCGAGTTGGCCGCGTTGACATCGTGGTAGCGCGTGACCGTCTTGCCGTCGTAGCTGACGCTGTAGAGCGGGCCGCGCATGTCGTTGACGAACAGCCGGCGCGTGCCCGGCTCGTCCGCGAGGAGCATCATCCGCGCCGCCACGCCGTCGATGGCCGGGATCGACGCGAAGTCGGCGATGTTCACGCGGATCACGCCCTCGGTGGCGGCGATCGGCTGCGGGAACGGATCGATGTTCTGCGCGAAGGCGGAGGGTGAGGCGAGCAGCAGGACCGCCGCGGCCCGAATCAGATGGCTGGTCATGGTCGGAGACTAACACGTACGTAGTGTCCGGCTTGAGCCGGACCTTAGTACGTAGTGTCCGGCTTTAGCCGGACCTCAGGCCGATTCCGTGATCAGCGTGAGCGCCGCAGCCGCGTCTCCCCATCCTACGATCCGCACGTCCTTGCCTTCGAGCGCCGTCGCGATCAGCGCCAGGTTCTCGAGCTCGGCCCGCACCCGCGCGGGAAGGCCGTCAATGCTCGTGATGTCGGCCTCCCGGCGCGCCGCCTCGGGCACGGCGAGAATGCGATCGTTGCGGATCCGATTCGACGGGTCGTGATTGGTGTCGTTCTGCTCGATGTGCATCACGCCGATCGCTCGGCACGACAGCACGACGCCCGGGTACGACGCGACGTCCCACAGCACGAGGACGTCGAGCGGATCCCCGTCGGGCCCTTCCGTCGAGGGGATGAAGCCCCAGTCGAAGGGGTAGGTCACACCAAGCGGCAGCGGACGCGACACCGACATCGCCTCCAGGCGTGGTTCGTACTTCAACTTGAGCGTCGATCCCCGCGGAGATTCGACGACGACGTGGAAGATGCCGGGATCAGCGAAGGCAGGGATCGCCGCGAGGTTCATGCGGACAAAGATACCAGCGTTGGATGACGCCCTCAGCTCATCGGTGCCGCGATATGCTGATCTCAGATCCATGACCAAGCCCGACCTCATCGTGCTCCACGAGCATCCCGAGTGGCAGAAGCCGCTGTTCGCCGCGCTCGAGCGCCGCGGCGTCGCGTACCAGCCGTTCAACGTCACCCAGGCCGCGTTCAGCAACGAGGAGCCGCCGCGCGCCCGCCTCTACTTCAACCAGGCGAGCCCGAGCGCGTACATCCGGGGCAACACGCGGGCGGTGCCGCTGGCACTGGCGTTCATGCGGTCGCTCGAACTCCAGGACGCTCGCGTGCTGAACGGCGCCGACGTGTTCGCGCTCGAGCTGAGCAAGAGCGCGCAGGCGACGCTGCTGCGGACGCTCGGGATCGACTGCCCGCGCTCGATCACGTTCAACGACGTCGGGGCGCTGAAGGCATACGCGAAAGAGATCCGGTGGCCGGCGCTGCTGAAGCCGGACCAGGGCGGCAGCGGCGCGCGCATCCAGGTGGTCGAGTCGCTGGAGGAGATCGATGCCATCTTCCGCAGCGATCCCTCCGTCTGGCTGCCCGACAACCTGTTCCTGCTGCAGGAGTACCTGCCCCACGACCCCGATCAGGGCATCATCCGGCTGGAGTTTCTCGGCGGCGAGCTGCTCTACGCGATGCGCGTGAAGACCCACGGCCGCTTCAACCTGTGCCCGTCACCGGTCTGCAATCCGGACGAGGGCGACGGCGCGTGCGAGGTGCCGGCAGCCCAGGCGGTCGAGGCGCCGCCGGTGGAGTTCTACCCGTTTCCAGAGGTGCCGCGTGACGCCGTCGAGACGGCGAAGCGGATTGCGCAGGCGGCACACCTCGATGTGGGCGGGATCGAGTACCTGGACACGGATGACGGGCGGCGAGTGTTTTACGACGTCAACGCCAACTCAAACCTTCGGCCGTCAGTCGCAGCCGCTTTCGGCTTCGATCCCTTCGAGCGCGTCGTCGATTACCTGGTGGCGCAGCTGGCGGCGGTCAGATCACGACCTTCGTCATGATGCCCTTGGGAAAGATCTCCTCCGGCTTCATCAGGCGGTGGGCAATTCCCTGCTGCATGGTGTAGAGCGCCATCTGCTCCCAGGTGGGGCGGTTTTCTTCGATCCCGTATGGAAACAGGTCGCCGTTGAACGCGTCACGCATCCGGCGCGCGTAGGCGGTGAGCCAGGGCACCGGGTAACGCGACACCGCCGGGTCGAGGATGCGCTCGATCGAGCGCCGCTTGGATTCCAGGAACGCGTTGTACAGGTTGCGCGCCGCCCACGGATGCTCGTCGACGATCGACTTCTTCATCGCGATGATGTGCATGATCGGCCAGACCTTGGTACGCGCGAAGTATTCCTCCTCCATCCCGACATAGTCGGGGAAGAGGCGCACGACGTCGGGATGGCCTTCGAGGAAGCAGGTCGGGGGCCTGGCGATGATCGCGCAATCGATTTCGTGCGACGCCAGCATCTCGCTCAGGCTCTTGTCTGACACGCGCGTGAGCTTCAGCCCCTCGGGCAGGTTGAGTTCGACCTTCTCGTCGCGGCCCGGCGCGTTCGCGCCCGCCTGGTACCAGTGGACGTCGGTCAGTCTGACGCCCATCTCGTTGTGCAGCCAGCCGCGCATGTAGACGGCCGCCGAGTGCGCCCACTCCGGCGAGCCGACCTTCTTCCCCTTCAGGTCGTCCACGGTCTTGATCCCGCTCTTCTTGTTGACGTAGAACGACGAGAAGCGGAACAGCCGCGAGCAGATCACCGGAAGGCCGACGATGTCGGAGTCGGGACGGCTGATCTGGGTGGAGAACTTGGCGAAGGAGAGCTCGGAGAGATCGAATTCGCGGTTCGCGGTGAAGCGCGCGAAGCACTCGTGGTGGCCAAGCGTGAGCCAGGTGTGATCAATGCCCTCGGCGTTGACGAGGCCGAACCTGAAGTCGCGGAAGTGATCGTAGTCAGTCGTAGCAATCGTAAGCTTGAGGTTCGACATTTACTCTCCGAAGAGATCCGCCTGCCCTTTGATCGGCTTCTTCTTCTCAATCAGCACATCCCACCACCCGAAATGAACCGCCATCAGGTGATCGAGTTCCTTGGTCTCGGCCGTCGTGCCGGTCTGGCCTACCCCGGGGAGGCAATACGCCGCCAGCCGGGATGCGGCGAGCATGTGCAGCACGCCGGCTGAAAAGCCCTGCCCGGCGTAGGCGATGCAGCCGGCCATCGGCAGCGCGCGCAGGTCGTCGAGTGCGTAGGGAATTTTCTCGTCCACCGTGCCCTGGCTGTCCTGGAACTTGCACTCGATCGCGAAGGCCTTCTGGCTGTCGTCGGCCACGCAGAAGACGTCGATGCACCGGTTCTTGCCGATGATCGTTTTTCCAACCTTCACTTCCCGGTAGACCTTCAAGGTGCGGGAGCCAAACCTGTTGGCGACGTACGACGCGACCAGGTTGGCGTATTCGGCGCCGGTCATCTCGGCGGAATCGACTCGAGCAGGTCAGGCTGGCCGGGCTGCTGCGGAGCCGCGGCGGGCGCGCGCGAGTCGCCAAAGGCGCGAAGCCGCTGCTCGGCCATCTGCACCGCTTCCGGATTGAGGTCGTTGCCGAGGAACCGGCGGCCCAGTCGCACCGCCGCCACGCCGACGCTGCCGGAGCCCATGAAAGGATCCGCCACCACCTCGCCGGGCTCCGAGCTCTGGCGGATCAGCACCTCCGCGACCTCAGGCGGTTTCTCCGCCGGGTAGCCGCCGCGAATCCTGGGGACGGCGATGACGTCCGCCGTGCCGAGGTCGTTCAGCCGCCGCTTGCCTTTCTCGAAGAACAGGATGAACTCGTACCGCGCCCGGTAGTGGTAACCCATGCCGATCGAGCATTTGTCCCACACCAGCGGCTTCCAGAAGCGAAAACCCACGCGCTCGGCCTCCGGCTTGGCGACGAACATCGTTTCCGCGTCGCAGAGGAGATAGAAGTGGGTGTTCTTCCTGAGCACGCGGTAGGCCTCCTCGAACAGCTCGCCGAAGCGCGCGTTCGGGAAGATCTTGAACCAGTCGTTGCTCGAGGACTTGCTGTGCTTCAGCCGGGTCGTCGTCCCGATCGCGCGGTGTTTCTCCAGCGACTCGTAGGCGGGATCGGTGATCAGCAGATCCACCGATTCGGCGGGCCGATCGCGAAGCCAGCTGACGGCGTCCTGCGTGAACAACTCGAACGGGATAGGGGTCACAACACCTCGGGCTGAATCGGATACGCCATTCTACGACGCGTGCCTGCGAATGGATTGTGGCGCGAGGGCCGGACAGCCTAGGTCACAGCGCAGTTTGGGCGTTCACCTTGGGCACCTTACTGCGGTTTTGTTGGCTCGGATCCGTGGAACTGACGCCATCGCCACCGCCCGTCGCGCCGCTCGAGTACGCCGGTCAGCCGGTACGGCGCCCGCATTTCGCCATCCGCGCCCTTCAGCACGATGTCCCCGGATGCGTAGACCCACGCGACATCGTCAATCGAGGAGACGCGCGTCTCGGTCCAGTCGAAGGCAATCGAAAACGGGAGCTTGAAGATTTCCTGAAAGTGCGCGGCGAGCTGCTCGCGGCCGACCTTGAACTCCCCTGCTTCCGAGCCAAGGAGCATGACGTCGGGGTCAGCGACGAACTCGTCGAGGACCGCCATGTCGCGCGCGGAGACCAGCTCACTCAGGCGCTGGAGACTGGCCTCGACCTCCTGCCTCGTCGTGGCGTTGTTCCGCATTGGATCGCCTGGCGCCTGCTGGCGGCAGGCCGCGAATACGGCGACGAACGCGACGGCAATTCCAATCCGAACGAAGAGGCGCATAGGGAATCGGCGGGAGCTCAGGGGGCCGAGCACGCGAAGTTCGCGGCGTCGTTGGTGTCGCCGGTGCCCTTGTACCTGGCGAGCTGCGGATACGGGCACAAGGGGCGTGAGATCGGCTGGTTCGCCTTGGTCGCGATCATCGAGGCGGGCGGCGTCCCCTGCTCCACCCAGCGCTCCATCGCGGTGAGCGCGTCGAAGCGATCCGGGCCTGCGCCACCGCCGCAATGCAGCACGCCGGGCGCCAGGAAAAGGCGCACGCTGTCTCTGGCCGCCGGCACCCTGGCGTTCACCGCGTCGAGATAGGCGATGGTCGAGAGCGGGCTCGGACCCGGGTCGTTGAACCCGTGCCAGAGCAGGAGCTTGCCGCCGCGGCCGACGAACTTCGAGATGTCCGGATTCTGCTGGTGCACTTCCGCGGCAAGACCGCCGCTCAGCGCCGCCATGTCGCGCTCCGGGTCGAAGCTCATGAGGTCGTACGACGGGTCGTTTTTGACGATGTGGGACATGAAGGGCGCGCCGAGCACGGAGTTGACCCCGCGGGGCTGCTCGCGAGTGCCGACCATCCGCGCCACCCAGTCGGTCTCGCCGCCGCGCATCAGCGGCATCGCGGCGAACTTGCCGTCCTTCGTCTTCACGCCCGAGTAGACACGGCGCACCGTCTCGACCTGCGCAGGGGTGAGGCAGCTGTCGGACGCCGCGCCGGTGCAGGCGAGTTGACCCGGATCCCAGGTGCACGCGCGCGGATCGGTGAGGATGCCGTCGGTGACGCCGTCTTTCGCGTCGCAGGCGGCGAGCACGCTCTTCTGGATCAGCGGAACGTGCGCGGGGAGCAGGTTGCTCCCGGGCTGCTTGTGAAACGCCTGCACCCGGAGGATGGCGTTCGAGTAGACCAGCGGCGTGTAGACCGGGGCCCCCGCGATGACGCCGTCGTAGTCATCCGGATAGCGCTGTACCTCGGCGAGGCCCTGGCGTCCGCCGGTCGAGCATCCCTGCCAGTAGGCGTGCTGCACGGCGCGGCCGTAGTAGCTGGCGGTCAGCTTCTTGCCGACGTCGGTGGCGACGTGGGTCGCGCGATGGCCGAAGTCGATGATCCCTTCGACGTTGGGCTGGCCCGGTCCTTTGATCGCGAACGAGGGATCGAGCGATGCGGCGCTCTCGTGGCCCATGTCGTTCTGGATCACTGCGTAGCCGCGCGACAGGCCGTTGGTCGCCGCCGCGATCGACAGGTTCCCAGCGAAGCCGCCGCCGCCGATGCCGAGCACCTTGCCGTTCCAGTTCGCGGGCAGGCGGTAGACCGCGCCGACCTTCGAGCCCGCGACCGGCGATATGGTTGCGCGCACTTCACAGAAGTCCGGCAACCGCTCCTGGGGATTCGCCGGCACCGCTGTCGCCGACACGATCGTCGTCGCCGGCAGTGACGCGAGGGTTGCGACGCTGGCGCAGGCGGGCTGCGCCGAGGCCACACCAGGCGTGAGCAGCGCGACCGCCGCGCTGCTCACGAGCAGGGTGCGGACGCGTGCTACCACCTCTTCATGGCCTGGCGGTGCATCGACGAGTCCGGGAGCTCGGCGAGCTCGATGCGGAGGCCGTTGATGTCGGTGATGTTGTTGAGGATGGCGTTGGTGTCGCTCTTCCGCACCTCGCCGATGTTGACGCCGCGCGCCTTGAACATCGCGGTGGCCTTGACCATGTCGTCGACGTGGATGCCGACGTGGTTGATCGCCGCCGGCTTGCCGGGGCCCGGCTGCAGCTCGAAGAAGGTGTTCTCGCTGACCTGCACGTAGACGAGGCGGGCCTGTCCCTTCTCGTCGTTGACGCGGAAGGCTTCCGGGAACCCGAGGGTCTTGGTGTAGTACTCGACGGTGGCGTTCAGGTCGGGCACGTTCATGCCGACGTGGTTCATCTGGACGAGTCCCTTGTTCGGGCTCTTGGAGCTCTGGGCCGCGACCGTGTGAAGGCCGGCACCGACGAGCAACCCGGTGACAAACAGAATGCAAGCACGCATCGCAGGTTCCTTTCGAGAGGGGCGCCGCACGCCGGGCGCCGCGTTGTGCAGAGGAGTATAGGTCTTGTGGGGCAGGCCGTGCTTGCCCCACAGAACCGAGAAGCGGAAGGGCAAGTGGGGCAAACCTTGCTTGCCCGCCGAAGCCGCAACGCGGCGAAGGTGGGTCAGGTTTGCCCAGCGAACGCGCAGCGTTCGCCACAAGCGCAGTCGTCAGCTACTTCCCCCAGCGTTCCGCGATCCACTGCCCCGCCGCCTTGAGCGGCTCCACGTAGCTCCCCATCTCATAGTGCCCGACGCCGCGAAGCTCCACGAATCGGATCACGCGTCCGAGCTTCTCGAGCGCGCGCGCATTCTGTTCCGCCGGCGCAAACGGGGCGACCTGATCGTCCCGGCTGTGGACGACGTAGGTGGGCATGGTTGCAAGGCGGTCAACCGTCTCATCCCGGATAGACGCCGCGATCGGGATCGCCGCGGTGAACACATCCGGGTGACGCGAGGCGATGAACCAGGTGCCGCGGCCGCCCATGCTGAACCCGGTCACCAGCACGCGACGACGATCGATGGCGTATTCCTTCTGCACGCTGCCGATCAGCGCCATCACCGCCTGGTCCGCCAGCGGATCGTTCCAGGAGGACGCGGGGGTGTCGGGCGCGACCACGATCGCGCCGAGGTCGCCGAGCCCAGGCAGCACGACGCCGCGCATGAACGAGCTGCCGTAGTACGGCATCCGTCCTCCCGGGTGGAGTGCCAGGATCAGAGGGCGCGGCTTGTCTGGACTGTAGTCGGTCGGAACCGAGATCCCGTAGGTGACGCTGCCGACGCCCGGCACCTCCAACACCTTGTTCTGAATGCGCCCGACCGAGGACGCGGGTTGCGCGAGCAACGCCACGAGCAGGAACAGCATCATGTGCATGGAGGGACCATCCTAGAACAGAAAAGGCGGACCTGAAGGTCCGCCTCTACGTACTGCACTTGTTACCCGGTCCGGCTGAAGCCGGACACTACGTACGGGCTAGGTTGCGCTGCGATCGGCGTTGTCCGCCATCTCGCGGTCGCTCGGCGCCATCAGATGGCGGGCCGGCTGACGCCGGTCCCCACGTGGTTCTAGTTCGAGTACTCGAGCACGGTGACGTTCCAGCGATCCTCGTCGTCGTACTGCGTCGCCGGTCCCGCCGCAAACGTGATCGTGTGGGAACCGGCGGACAACGACACCGCGGTGACGAGTGAAGTCAGCGCGCGGCGCTTGCCGCCTTCGCAGTTGACGACCCCGCCGTTGAGCGTGCCTGTTTTCACGCCGTCGACGAGCGCCGCGACCCACAGATCGTTGAATCCCTGCTGCGCGCACCACGCCGTGCCTGACGCCTGCACCAGCACGGTTCCGGGCTTGGGCAGGTTGACGTTCACGGTGATGACACCGCCGCCGGCACTGGGCGGGGGGGAGATAGTGAACTGCTGCGCGAAGATCAGCGCGCCGCTCGATGGTCCGGCGATCCCCTGGGCACCCTTCTCTCCCTGAATACCCTGGATGCCCTGATCACCCTGCGGTCCCTGCGCACCGGTTTCGCCGGCGTCGCCCTTCACACCCTGGTCGCCCGTGTCCCCCTTCGCTCCCTGAACGCCTTGGTTCCCCTGCTCGCCCTTGTCGCCGTTGGCACCCTGGATCCCCTGGATGCCCTGCTCGCCCTTGTCGCCGTTGACGCCCTGGGCGCCCTGGATCCCCTGCTCGCCCTTGTCGCCTTTAGCGCCCTGGATCCCCTGGATGCCCTGAGTGCCCTGGTCGCCTTTGACGCCCTGCGTGCCCTGCTGACCGATGAGTCCCCAATGCACCGCCGTCTCCGCGTTCGTGCAGGCGCCGTTGGCGCCGACGATGCGCACCTGATTGCTGCTCTGCTGCACGCACGCGTGGATCACGCTGGGATCCGCGTTGCCCCCGTGGGCCGAGGCCGTCGTCGGGTACGAGGCCATGACAGCCGTAACCAGGAACGCGCCAGTGATCGCCGCAACCGAATTCGTTCTATTCATAGTGTTGTCGTGTCTCTTCGTCGTTTGTGTCAGTTAATGAGATACAAACGACAACGCAAGGCACGCACCGCGACGGTTCCGATCGATTTATCAATGAATTGGCGGCTGGTCCGACGCGAGGTGACGGAGATACGTCACCGCGAAGGTCAGCGAAGGCGGATCTCCGACACCGCGAGAGAGGCTGGCCATCGCACTGGCCGGTTCACGCTGGCAGGCCGGGTCCGGTACCTGGAACCCGACCTACCTGGCGTTCAATAGATCGGGACGGTTAGTCGAGTCTCGCCATGTCGGTGCAGTAATCGATGAAGCCGGAGACAAGCCAAGCCATCTTAATTGCGATTGCATTGTGAGCCTGGCAGACCTGGGCCAGCCTGCGCTTCAGCGTCGCAAACACGGCATCCGAACTCACATCGGCGAACTGCTCGCGGAAGCTCTTCACGTCGCCGAACACCTGGTCGTCGATGATGCTGACCAGGCCGTACAGCTCCAGGAGCGTGTTCTGAAGTGGGGTCGCCGTCAGGAGCAGCTTCGGCACATCCGCCAGCGCCTGCTTCAGCGTGCTGGCGATCACATTTCCAGGCTTGTAGACGTTGCGCAGCCGATGCGCTTCGTCCATGACGACGATGTCCCAGTTGGTATTGGCTACATCGGCCGCCTTGCCGCGCGCGAACTGGTACGAGCAGATCACAATCTCACCGTCGGGCTCGAAGGGGCGCAATGTCCCCTGCCTGATCGCGTCGTCGGACAGGGTCGCCGCCGCTCGCGGCGTGGCGGACAGCCATGCGCCGTTCGGAGCGCGCCGACTCATTGCGCAGCAGAAACGCGAGTGGAGCGATTCAGCGCCGCGAGTTCGTGCCGCGTGACCGAGAGCGATGGAATCAGCTCGGACGGTGCATGCCACGATGGCTGTCGTTGGAAATAGCACTACTCGCGGCGGGAGCGGAAGGACATGAGCGGAGAGAGCGTTCCCGGCGTGCGGAGCCGGCGCAGGGATGGCCGCCACGCCGCAAGCGGCGGGACACCAATCCGATCCACGTTCGCTGTCTACACTTGTCGCGAACCCTGCGGGTTCGCGGGCAAGCCTGACCCGCCTTCGCCGCTTCGCGGCTTCGGCGCGGCGAGCAAGGCTTGCCCCACAGGCTTGTCACACGGGCATCTGTTCCCACTGAAACGCGGCTAGGTGACGGCCGGCACCCGCAAGCCGGCTTCTGCAGCTAGCTGTTCAATCCGGGAACTCCGCGCCGTGATATTCGCGAACCCGTGAAGCCAACTTCCGCCGATCTCAGGTACATCGAACCACCGGACCGTGCCGTCTGCGCCGACGGCCCATTTGACATCGACGCGGTGAGCATTCTCGAACCACTCGCATGCGGAAATGTCGAAGTGGTAGTAGTACGCGCCGCCCCCGCCACGCGAGAATTCGCTGCGCCTGGGCGGGACCGCGATACCGAGATGCACTTCATGCCGTCGCTGGTATCCGGGCAGCACCACAAGATCGCCGGGAAGGATTCCAGCAAACTGCTCCAGGAAGCGCACGTGATGCGCCTTCATCATCGAACCGTACGCAACGTTGGCCCGAGATCGCCAGGCGGGATGCCGGAGATCGCCGGCTGCCGGCCACCCCACCCGGGCGAAACCATCCCGAACGCACTCGTCGTGATAGTTAAACTGACGATCCGGAAATTGGGGACGCTCGCCAGGAACATAACGTGAAGTTCCGGGCTCGTTGTGAGCAGTCTCGCCGTTTGACCGGATAAACCACGCGCTCATATCTGCAGGTCTGAGACGTAACCGTTTACGTACGCGCCCAATTGCTCTGCGTGCGGCGTTGATCGGCCAGATCGCGGATGGCTGCGTTTTTGATGATGCGGTTTCGAACACCGTCGGCGGTGGCCTGAGCATCGCGAGGCCGATGTCGTCGCCGGAGGCATAGAGACTCCGAAAGGGCTTCAGCAGGACGCGGGCGATCGGACGAAACACTTTGTAGCCGAATGGCTGACTGGCAGACGGCATGCCGTCGATTGACGCGGGGCGGTCGCAGACCGCATCGAACTGCGAGAGGAGATCGCGCTCGGTCTCGGCCTTCACGCGCGCCCACATGAACCGGCTGTCGAGCGCGGCTCCGGCGCCGCTGATGAAGTGAAACGCCGCGGCGGGACTTCCCTGTCGCAGCGCGCGCGCCGCCGCCATCGCGTAATCGTAGGTGATGGTCCGATACTCCGCCTCGCCTGACACCTGCCGCACCGACTTGCCGAGGCAGTAGAAGCAGGCATCGACGCCGGCGAATGCGTCGGCGGCGGACGTGAAGTCCTGGAAGTGGCTGTGGGTCGTCTCGCGCAGCCTGGGATGCGCCAACCCGAGTGGACGTCGCACCATCGCGCGAACCTCCGTGACATCGCCAGCGGCCAGGCAGGCCCTCAAACACGCTCCCGCCGGCGGAGCCGCTCGCGCCCACGATCAGGAGGTGCATGGCGGGACCATCCTAAAACAGAAAAGGCGGACCTGAAGGTCCGCCTTTACCTACTGCACTTGTCGCGAACCCTGCGGGTTCGCGGGGCAAGCCTGACAAGGCTTGCCCCACGTACTACCTACGCGCAGCCTGACGTGGTGCCGCAGTTGGCGCACTTGTAGCACGAGCCGCTGCGGATCATGATCGAGCCGCAGGTGCTGCACGGCGGTGCGTCTTCCTGGTTCTGCATCGCCGCGAAGGCGCTGCCCTTGGGCTTCGCGTCCACGGTCCGGCTAAAGCCGGACACTACGTTTGAGGAGCCGGACACTACGTTAGAGGGCGCCGCGCCGGGTGCGGAAACGGTCATCTTGGGGGCCGCACCTGGAACCGCATTCTCGGAAATCTCCGATCGCTGATCACCAATGTTCTGCGCCGGCTCCCTCATGTTCACCCCGGCGTTGTACTGCGCTTCGGAATTGAGGAACTTGGTCGCCATCCACCGGAAGATGTAGTCGACGATCGACTTCGCGAAGCGCACCTCGGGGTTCTTGGTCATCCCCGACGGCTCGAACCGCGCGTGGCTGAACTTGTCCACCAGCACCTGCAGCGGCACGCCGTACTGCAGCGAATACGAGATTGCCTGGGCGAACGCGTCCGCGAAACCGGAAATCGTCGAGCCTTCCTTCGCCATCGTCAGGAAGATCTCGCCCGGCGTCCCATCGTCGAACAGGCCAACCGTGATGTAGCCCTCGTGGCCGGCAATGTCGAACTTGTGGGTGATCGCGTTGCGCTCGTCGGGCAGCTTGCGCCGCTTCGGCGTCTCGACGATCTTGATGACTTCCTTGACCACTTCCTGAACCTGGCCGGCGGCATGACGCGTGTCCGAGACACCCGCCTTGGAGGTGTTGAGCGGCTGCGTCCGCTTGCTGCCGTCACGATAAATGGAGATCGCCTTGGCGCCCATGCGCCAGGACTCGGTGTAGGCCTTCTCGATTTCCTCGACGGTCGCCTCGCGCGGGACGTTGACGGTCTTGCTGATCGCCCCCGAGATGAACGGCTGCGTGGCGCCCATCATCTTGATGTGCCCCATGTAGTGAATCGACCGCTCGCCCTGCGACGGCTTGAAGGCGCAGTCGAACACCGGCAGGTGCTCCTCCTTGAGGCACGGCGCCCCCTCGATGGTCTCGTTCTCGTCGATGTAGTGGATGATCGCCTCGACCTCGGGCTGCGTGTAGCCGAGCTTCTCGAGCGCCATCGGCACGGTCTGGTTGACGATCTTCATCAGGCCGCCGCCGACCAGCTTCTTGTACTTGACCAGCGCGATGTCCGGCTCGACGCCGGTGGTATCGCAGTCCATCATGAAGCCGATCGTCCCGGTCGGCGCCAGCACGGTGGCCTGGGCGTTGCGGTAGCCGAAGTCCTCGCCGAGCTCCACCGCCTCGTCCCACGCCTGCCTGGCGCCGGCATAGAGGTCGGACGGGACGAACTTCTGGTTGATCTCGTTCACCGCCTCGCGATGCTTCCGCATCACCCGCAGGAACGGCTCGCGGTTGGCCTCGTAGCCGGCAAACGGCCCGCCATGATCGCGCGCGATGCGCGCCGACTGGGCGTAGGCCTCGCCGGTCATCACCGCAGTGATCGCCCCCGCGTACGCCCGGCCCTCGTCGCTGTCGTAGGGCAGGCCGCGCGACATCAGCAGCGCGCCGAGATTCGCGTAGCCCAGGCCCAGCGGCCGGTAGTCATGCGAGTTCTTCTCGATCGCCTTGGTCGGATAGCTCGAGTTCGGGACGATGATCTCCTGCGCCGTGAGCATCGTGCGGCACGCCGACTTGAACGCCGCCACGTCCAGCTCGCCATCGTCCTTGACGAACTTCATCAGGTTGATCGACGAGAGGTTGCACGCCGAGTCGTCCAGGAACATGTATTCCGAGCACGGGTTACTGGCGTTGATGCGGTCGGTGTTCGGGCAGGTGTGCCAGTCGTTGACGGTGGTGTCGAACTGCATGCCGGGGTCGCCGCAGAGATGCGTCCCCTCGGCGATGCCGCGCATCAGGTCGCGCGCCTTGTAGGTGTCCATCACCGCGCCGTCGCGCACCGCCTTGGTCGTCCACTCCCCGTCGTCCAGCACCGCGCGCATGAAGTCGTCGGTGACGCGGACGCTGTTGTTGGAGTTCTGGAAGAAGACCGATCCGTAGGCGACGCCGGTGAACGAGCCGTCGTAGCCGGCGTCGATCAGCGCCCACGCCTTCTTCTCTTCCTCGACCTTGCAGTGGATGAACTCGTCGATGTCGGGATGGTCGGCGTTGAGGATGACCATCTTGGCCGCGCGCCGCGTCTTGCCGCCCGACTTGATGACGCCCGCGAAGGCGTCATAGCCCTTCATGAAGGACACCGGACCGCTGGCCGTGCCGCCGCCCGCGAGCACCTCGCGCGACGAGCGGATCGCCGACAGGTTGCTGCCGGTGCCCGACCCGAACTTGAAGAGCATCCCCTCGGTCCTCGCCAGCGTGAGGATCGAGTCCATCGTGTCCTGGACCGAGTTGATGAAGCAGGCCGAGCACTGCGGCGCCTTCTCGAAGCCGCAGTTGAACCAGACGGGGCTGTTGAACGCCGCCTTCTGGTAGACCAGCAGGTGCTTCAGCTCGTGGCTGAACGACTGCAGCGCCTCCGGGCTCGAGAAGTAATTCTGCGCCTTCGCCCACATGGTGATGGTGTCGACGACGCGGCCGATCAGCTGCTTGACGCTGTGCTCCCGCTCCGGCGCACCGATCTGGCCGCGGAAATACTTCGAGACGACGATGTTGGTCGCCTGCTGGGACCAGAACTTCGGGATCTCGACGTCCCGCTGCTCGAAGACGACCTTGCCCTTCTCGTTGCCGATGACGGCCGAGCGGACCTCCCATTCGACCTCGTCGAACGGGTCGATGCCGGGCAGCGTGAAATAGCGCGTGAATTCGAGTCCCGGGGCGGCTGCCGCCTTGGTCTCCGCGCTCTTGCGAGCGCGGGTGGCCGGGTCGGGAGATCCAACGGGAGATCCACTCTGCGTCTGCGCTGACTGGCCGGCGGGGGCCGCCTCACGGGCAGGGCCTCTTTCCATGTCTTTCCTCCGAACGATGGACACACCTACCCCGTACAGTGCATCCCGAAACCTATGTTGTGGTTCCGCCTTTGACGACCGGAGGGAGGTCCGGTCTGGGCCAGAGCTGGGAAGTTCGGGCCTTTGTTACCGTCTCAAGCGCGACCGACAATATGCGCCCACGGATCCACGATGTCAACATGAAAAACCACAACATGTAGCGCTTTTGAATTAGGGCAGGCGCAAGATGTTGCCTTTTCATTGTCGCATGCGGAATCGATACGGTTGGGCGCAGTCGAAAGAAAAGGCCGGAAAAAGGGGCAGGAGGGAGGCTTTTCAGCCTCCCCCGTTTGCACAGGAAGGGTGACTGGCGGACTGTGTCCCGCCACTTTCGCAGCGGGACGAGGAAACTTTCGAACTGTCCACCTATAGAGCAGACGGCGTGCCAACTCCTCAATACGGCGACGGAGACCAGCGACGCCGATATTTCCTAAACATTTCAAGCGATACTGGCTTCCAGCGTGGTCAAAGCATGGGTAACGACCGGCACATGGGTAACGAGCTGGACGGCCAGCCGTCTCATGGTGGTCGTGGCGCTCGTGACCGGACTCGCGGCGCCAACGGCCGCACAGACCGACCTCGACGATCTCATGGCCCGCGTCCTCGCGCGGCGGGATGAAAACTGGAAAAAGCTGCAGCAGTACGTGCTCGAGGAGCGCGAGACCTTTCAGCTGCTGGGACCCGGGCGGGTCCCGGTCTACGGGTTCCGGCGGGAATATTCCTGGTTCCTGCGGGACGAGGCCTTCATCCGCAGCCCGGTTCGCGCCGACGGGGTACCGATCGGCGAGCAGCAGCGCCTGCGCGCCGAAGCGGAATGGGTCGCCAGGCTCAAGGAGTCGAAGGAGCCGAGGTTCGTGTCGTACGCCTATTTCCTCAGGTTCACATTCGACCCTGGGCAGTACGCCCTCGCCGGGCGCGAGCGGCTCGACGAACGCGACGTGCTCAAGATCGACTACTACCCCACGCGGCTGTTTACGGAAGGACGCACGCGTCCCAACCGGAGGCTGCGGGACAAGGACCAGGAGATCGGCGACCGGATGAACAAGGTGTCGCTGGTGACCCTCTGGGTCGATCCGGTGGAACACCAGATCCTGCAGTACGTGTTCGACAACGCCGACATGGACTTCCTCCCCGGTTACTCCGTGGCGCGCGTCGACGGACTCGAGGCGTCGATGCGCATGGGAGAGATGTTTCCGGGGGTCTGGCTGCCCCGGACGATCAGGATCCGCTCCCGCCTGATGCTGGCGACCGGCCACGTCGAGGCCGCGTATGACGTCGATTACTACGATTACAAGCTCGCCGCAGTTGCCACGCGGGTGCGATGACTCTCACGGGCCACGGAGGCACGGCGGCACGGAGGTTTCTTGGATATTTATCTCCGTGTCTCTGTGTCTCCGTGGCCTGTATCTCGTCGCTGCCGGTCGCCGCGTACGCCCAGGACACCATCGCCGAGATTCGCGTCCACGGGAACCACACGACCCCCGAAGCCGACATCCTCGCGATTGCCGGGCTCGCGGTGGGCGAGGATGCGAGCGAGGCACGACTTCGCGGGGCCGAGCAGGCGCTGAGCGCGAGCGGGCGCTTCGATGCGGTCGAGGTCAGGCGCCGCTACCGCACCATCGCCGATCCTTCCGCGATCCTCGTGATCGTCGTCGTCAACGAGCGCCCCGCTGTCACTGATACCGACCTGATACCGGGACCTTTGACGCGTCTGCGCAAGGCGGGCATGTGGCTCCCGATTCTGTTCGCGCGTGATGGATATGGGCTCACCTACGGCGCGCGCGGCGCGGTCGTCGATGCGGTCGGTGACGGCAGCCGCCTGTCGGTCCCGCTCACGTGGGGCGGCGAGCGGCGCGCCGCCGTGGAGTTGGAGCGGACGTTCGCGCGCGGGCCGCTCTCAACCGCGCGCGCCGGGATGTCGCTCACCCGGCGCATCAACCCGCACTTCAATGTCCCTGACACGCGGCGCGATCTCTCGATTCACGCCGATCGCACGATCACACGCTGGCTGCGGGCGACCGCGTACGGCCGGCTGGCTCGCGTGACGTTCGGAGCTGGCGAGGGCCGGCACGCCGTTGCGGGCGCAGACGTCACGGCCGACACGCGGCTCGATCCTTCGTTCCCACGCGACGCCGTCCATGTGAATGTCGGCGTCGAACGGCTTGGGTTCCAAAGACCCGACGGTCTCCGCCCACCAGCGGAACGCCATACCGCCCACGCCAACCGATGGACGGCCGACGTGCGCTCTTACGTCGGGATCGGCGGATCGGCGGTGCTGGCGCTGCGCGGGCAACTGGCGCGCGCAGGCGCCAGCCTTCCCCCGTCGGAGCAGAGCCTGCTGGGTGGCGGCGACTCGCTGCGCGGTTACCGCGCGGGTCATCGCGCAGGCGACGGCATGGTGGCGGTGTCCGCGGAAGCACGCCTTCCCCTGACGTCTCCGCTCAGCTTCGGGCGATTCGGCGTCAAGGCATTCGCCGATGCGGGGACGACCTGGTTGTCGGGACAACGCGTCGTGGGCCGGCGTTTCGATCGGGGGATGGGAGGCGGTGTCTACTTCGGAGCGACCGCGGTCTCGGGAAGTATCGATGTCGCGTGGCCCCGGCAGGGCAGGCCGAGGGTGCACGCGGGCTTCGGCGTGAGGTTCTAGACCACGAAGAGCACGAAGGGCGCGAGAGGTTCACCTCGACTCGGAAGTTCGATGGTCACAGGGCCATCAGAACCTGACGCTGAGCGCCGCGGAGAGGGAGTGCTGGCGAAGCGTCAGGACATTCACGCGCTCCTGATCGCTGGTGCTCCCGGAAACCCCCAGGTGGAACCGGCCGCCAAGGGCGGTGCTCACCTCGCCGGCGACGGTATTCGATCCGAGCACCTCGAAATCGTTGAGGTTTCGCACTTCCTCCCGCGCCGAACCGCGGCTGTAGCGCGCGCCGACGAAGCTGGTTCCATCGGCGCCGAAATAGCGTCGCAACGCCCCGTGGTACGAGCGCGATGTGGCGCCGGTCCTGTCCGGCACGTAGAACAGCCGGCTGGCAAGCAGCCAGTTGCCCACGTACTTGTTGAGCGTGGCCACGTAGATATCGGTCTTCGAACTGAAGCCGAGCCGCCGGTACCCGAGCGATCCTTCGAACCCCGCGCCGAGCGATTGAAAGAGATCGGCGGCGTAACGGTACTCCGGGTAGAGCCGCTCGTTGGGGGCCCAGCCGGCCGACACGTAGGCGTAGGTGCCGGCGCGGAAGCGCGGGTACATCTCGAGCTCGAGCTGGCTATCGGCCAGACCGAACCGCTCGGCACGGGAACCGCGCACGATGATCGAGCCGGCCGGCGTGGCGCGCCGCACCGAGATCTGGCGCTCGCGCCAGGAGGTGCGTCGATCGCTGAACCAGTCGTAACTCTCGCTCGCCGACACCTCCCATGGGCGCAGCCGATCGATCGCGTCCACCGCGCGCTGCCGTCCCTGCAGGAACTGCGTGCTGTGCGGCGCCAGCTCCAACCCCTGCTGCGCCAGCGCCTTCGCCTCACGCGGGCGCCCGGACCAGATTTGGACGTTCAACAGCGCCCCGAGCGCGTCGGTGTCAGCCGGACGCGCGGCGACGACCTGCTCGAGAAGGGTGCGCGCCTCGTCGTACGAGCCGCCCCACGAGAGCACGGTCCCGAGCAACAGGCGCGCGTCGTCGTCGGCGGGCGCGACCGCGAGCCGCTCGCGCAGCTGGGCGATCGCGGCAGCGTGATTGCCGTCGATCGCGAGCGCTCGCGCCTGCGCCAGCCCGTCGATCGTTTGCCCGGACGCGACGGCGGCCGCATACACCGGGTATGCCAATAACGCGAGAAACAGGGTTCTGGGGATCACGGTACGCTCATCATCTCCGCTCCTGGCGCCCGTCCGGCGCCGCGGAGGAATCGGACGGTCACAGTCTATTCCCTTCGCTGGCGCCGGATGCCAGGCGTAATCGTCTATGCTGGCCGTGCAGGATGGCATCATCGTCCGACCAGGATTCCGACGATCCCGAAGCCGCGCTCCGGGCGGCGCGCCAACGGTTCGTCTCGGGCTTCCTGCAGCGATGCGACTCGTTCACGCTTCTCATCGAACGCATCGGCGTGCTCGGCGCGTCGGCGGAGAGCGAATCGCTGATCCAGCTCGTGCACCGGACCACTGGGCTCGGGGGCATGGTCGGCATGCCCTCCGTGAGCGACCGCGCGCGCGAGCTCGAGGACATCCTCAGAGCTACCGGCGCCCTCGACCTCGTGGCCGCTCGCAGAGCGGTTGATCTGCTTCGACAGGCCTTCGAGGCCGATCTCGCCGCCCCGCCGCCGGCCTGGACGGCGCCTCCAGGCGAACCTCGGGGCAGGCACGTGCTGGTCGTCGAAGACGACCGTGAGCAGCGTGCCCTCCTGACCTCGGGGCTGCGGCGGGCCGGCTACAGCGTCACGAGCGTCGAGCGCGGAGAGGACGCGCTGGCGTCCGCGCGCGACACCCGGCCTGACCTCGTGCTCCTCGACATCGACCTCGCCGGTGTTTCCGGCCTGGACGTCTGCCGTTCGTTCCGCCTTGACGCCGACCTGCACGACACGCCGATCATCTTCGCCACCGCGCGCGCGACGTCAGGCGACCGCATCGAAGGCCTCACGGCGGGCGGAGACGATTACCTGATCAAGCCGGTGGAGCCGGCCGAGTTGCTGCTGCGCATCGACCTCGTGATGCGGCGGCGGAGCCAGGCGGCGCCGGTACCCGAGTCGATCCTGACCTACGACGCGTTTCTCGCAGCTGCCCGCGAACTTCTGGGCCGCGGCCCCGGCGCGCTGGCGCTGGTGCGCCTGCCGCGCAACTGCCCGCTCGACGCAACGCGCCTGGTGACTCGCGAGCTGCGCCGCAAGGACCTGGTCGGGTGGTACGACCAGACGCACGCGATGATCCTGCTGCCCGACGTCGCGCCTCCTGAAGCGGTGCAGCAGCTGTCGGCGCTGGCCTCGGCCCTCGCTGCGGCCGAGATGCCGATCCACGTCGGCCTAGCGCCCGCCGGGCGCGGCTCCACGTTCGCCACCCTGCTCGATCTCGCCGACCAGGCGCTCGCCGAAGCGCGCTACCGGCGGCAGGAGGTCGTGCTCCATGGGCAGGCGCCGCCGACCGAGGCGGCGGCCCCCACCTCGATCGTCGTCGCCGAGGACGATCCGGACGTGATGCGCGTGCTCGACGGCCGGCTGTCCGCGGCCGGGTACCGAACGCTGCTCGCATTCGACGGCCAGGAGGCGGTCGACGTGATCGTCGCGAACGCACCGGATCTCGTGCTGCTCGACCTGATGATGCCGAAGCTCACAGGGTTCGACGTGCTGGTGGAATTGAAGCGCATCGGCGCGCACATGCCCCCGATCGTCGTGATCTCGGCACGCGGACGAGAGGCCGACGTGACGCGGGCCTTCGAGCTCGGCGCCGCCGATTACCTGACCAAGCCGTTCGGCCCCGAGGAGCTCCTGGCGCGACTCTCGAGGCTCGTCAGGTGAGTGCGCGTGCTATCGCTGGCTGATGCGCTACGCGCGCTCCTCGTGCCGTTCATCGCGGTCCTCGGCGTCCTCCTGGTGACGCTGCTGATCGTGCTCGTCGCGCAGCGCGGCATCCGCGAAGTGGCGTGGCAGCTCCACGCACGGCGACGGCGGCACTGCGAGCCGCTCGTGAACGCCTGGGTATCCGCACCCGCCGACGGAGCCGCCCTGGATCGCCTGGTCCAGCAGTGCGGGGGCGCACGCCGGCACGCCGCGGCCGAGCTCCTGCTGGCGCCGCTGCGCTCGATCGCCTGGGACGTCATCGAGCGCAGCCGCGATGCCCTCACCCGCCTCGGGCTTCGCGATCAGTGGCTGAAAAGTCTGGGCGACCGCCGGTGGTGGGTGCGATGCGAGGCGGCACAGGCGCTCGGTCTCATCGCCGCGCCGGAGGCGGTGGCGCCGCTGGCCGCGCGGCTGAACGACGACCACGAGGAGATGCGGGCGGCGGTGACCGAAGCGCTGGGACGGATCGGGGATGACTCCGTGCTGGCCATGCTGGTCGCACAACTCCAGAACCCGCGGCATCAACGCACCCGTCTGGTATCGGCAATCCGATGTTTCGGCCCCGCCGCGGCAGCCGCGCTGATCCGCTGGAGCGATGAGGAGTCGTCGAATCGACAGGTGGTGGCGGAGGTACTCGGACAGATTGGCAGCTCGGCCGGACTCGACACCCTGACCGGATGGACCGGCGATCCGGACCCGGCGCTGCGGGAGGCCTGCTTCCGCGCGATTGGCGACATCGGACTCGACGAGCGCGCGTACTACTTTGCCCTCCGGGCGCTGGGCGATCCGCATCCGCCGGTCAGGGCCATGGCCGCGCGCGCGCTCGGCCGGAGTGGACGCGTCGACTGCGGCCGGTACCTCGCCGCGCGCCTCGCCGACGAGTGGACGGTCGCGGCCCACAGCGCGGCGGCGCTCAAGCAACTCGGCGGGCCGGGCCTGCAGTACCTGACCGAATCGGCCCGGGCGAGCGGCCCTGGCGCGGACCTCGCGCGCCAGATGCTGTGGGAGCTCGAGGCCGAGGCCTGACCATGCGCGCCTCCATTGTCGCGGCGGTGACAGCGTGGGACCTCGCGGTGCTCCTGTACTTCGTGACCATCAACACGATCTACCTGCTGTTCTGCGTCGTCGCCTTCGTGCAGCTTCGACACCACCGGCGGCGATGGACGCCGCGACGGCTCGATGCCGTGCTGCAATCGCCCGCCACCCCGGGCATTTCGGTCATCGCGCCCGCCTACAACGAGGAGGCGACGATCCGCGAGAGCCTCCGGTCGCTCCTGCTCCTGCACTACCCGCAGTTCGAGGTGATCGTGGTGAACGACGGATCAAAAGACGGCACGCTGCGCGAGCTGGTCACGGGATTCCGCCTCCTGCGGGCGCCCGCCGGCTACGATCAGCCGATCGCCACCAAGCCGGTACAGGCGGTCTACCGTTCGCTCTCCAACGCCGACCTGGTCGTGCTCGACAAGGTCAACGGCGGCAAGGCCGATGCGATCAACGCCGGCATCAACGCGGCGCGCTACCCGCTGGTGTGCGTGATCGACGCCGATTCGCTGCTCGAAGACCAGGCGCTCACGCGCGCGGCGCTTCCCTTCATCTAGGATCCGACCACGCTGGCGGCCGGGGGCATCGTGCGCATCGTCAACGGGTGCACCGTCGAGGCGGGCCGCGTCACGCGGGTGGGGATGCCAGGATCGTGGCTGGCGGGACTGCAGGCGGTCGAGTACCTCAGAGCGTTCCTGGCCGGGCGCGTCGCGCAATCCGCGATGAACAGCCTGTTGATTATCTCGGGAGCGTTCGGCATCTTCCGCCGCGACGCCGTCGTCGCCGTCGGCGGCTTCCGGCACGACACGATCGGGGAGGACATGGAGATCGTGACCCGCCTGCACCGGTGGGCCAGGGATGCGGGACGGCCGTACCGGATCGTCTTTCAGCCGGACCCGGTCTGCTGGACCGAGGTTCCGGAATCGCTGCGCATTCTCCGCAACCAGCGCAACCGCTGGCAGCGCGGCACGCTGCAGGTGCTGAGCTATCACCGAGGCATGATCGGCCGTCCCCGGTACGGTGCCGTGGGTCTGTTCGCGATGCCGTATTTTCTGATTTTCGAGGCGGCAGGCCCTCTGATCGAGCTGAGTGGCTACCTGCTGACGCTCGTCGCGCTCGCGCTCGGCCTGCTCGACTGGCGGTTCGCGGAACTCCTGTTTCTGGCGGCGGTGCTGTACGGTACGCTCATCTCCCTCGCATCCGTGCTGCTGGAAGAGCTCTCGTTCCGCCGCTATCCGCGGCTGAGCGACCTGCTCCGGCTGGTCGCGTTCGGCGTGATCGAGAATTTCGGCTACCGGCAGCTCACGACGTGGTGGCGCGTCCGCGGCATCGTCGACTTCCTCCGCAACAAGCAAGGGTGGGGCACGATGACGAGAAAGGGATTTACACAGGCATGAGGCTGCTGCTCGTGGAGGACGATCTCGACATCCAGATCATCGCGCGTAGAGCCTTGAAGCGCGCCGGCTTCGAGGTGACGGTGGCTGCCAACGGCGTCGAGGCGCTCGTGGCCGCGCGCGCCCAGATGCCCGGCGTCATCCTCCTCGACTGGATGATGCCGGACATGGATGGCCCGGAGGTCTGCCGGCAGTTGAAGGCCGACGTGGCGACGAGCAGCATTCCGGTGATCTTCCTGACCGCGCGATCGCAGCAGGCCGAGATCGCCCGCGGTCTCGCGCTCGGGGCCGCGGGCTACATCGTCAAGCCGTTCGACGCGCTCACCCTCGGCGACGAAGTGCGACAGATGCTGGGGCAGCCGTGAAGACGCTTTCGATCCGCACCCGCGTCACGGCGGCGTTTCTGCTGCTCATCACGATGGCGCTGGTCGAGGGGGCGGTCGTGCTCTATGTACAGCGTGAAAGCTCGCGAGCGATCGAGGACGCGGCACGAACGCAGATGATCCTGGTGGACCACTTCGCGGTCGCCCGCGCGCTCGATGCGATGCGGGCGGCGTTCCGGGGCTTTCTCATCACGGGGCACGCCCGGGAACAGGCCGAGTACGACGCGCAGGGCTTGTACTACGAGCGGGCGATCCCGCCCGCCCGGGCGTTGATCACGGACGAGGAACAGCGAGCCCGCTTCGCGCGCATAGTGACGATGGTCACCGAGTGGCGTGCCCTGACGCGCGAGGTCATGGAGCAGCGCAAGGCCGGAGCGGACGTGACCGCGCGGTTCGTGAACGAGACGGCGGCTCAGTTCGAGGCGCTCCAGCGCGAGATGGACGCATTCGAACGCCGCCAGACCGACATCAGCACGCGAGCGGGCGACCTCGCGCAATCGCGGGTCCGCGCCGCGACCATCACCCTGACGGCCATCCCGCTCGTGGCCGTGGTCTTCATGTTCGGCCTGCTCGTCGCCACCGACCGCGCCATTCTCACGCCGCTGCTGGGGCTGACCAGGTCCGCGCGACGGCTGGCCGGGGGGGACTACGAGGCCCCGCTGCCGGTGACGCGCAATGACGAGATCGGGGTGCTCGTCGGCGCCTTCTCGGAAATGCGATCGGCGGTCCACGCGCGCGCATCGGACGCCGCCACGGCGGAGCAGCGCATCCGCACGGCACACGCGGAGCTGCTCGCGATCATCAACACCGTGCCGGCGGCGCTCGTCATCCTGGATCCCGATGGATCGATCCGCATGCAGAACAAGGCGGCCGAACATCTCCTGGGCACGGCGCCGGACACGCCGCTCGCACGCAAGACGTATTGGCAGGGCTTCGCCATGCGCGACGGGGCCGGCAGGCCGCTTCGTATCCGCGACATCCCGCCGGTGCGCGCGCTGTCCGGCGTCGAGGTCATCGGCGAGGAGATCGACGTGCAGCGCGCCGACGGCCATCGCGCCGTCATCCTGGTGGGCGCGGCGCCGTTGCGCAACGCCCAGGGCCTCGTCACCGGTGCGGTCGCCGGCTTCCACGACATCACGCGTCTGCGCGAGCTCGACCGGATGAAGGACGAGTTCGTCGCCATCGTCAGCCATGAACTGCGCACGCCGCTGACGGCCATTCGCGGCTCCCTTCAGCTGCTGCTCGCCGACAACGCGGTGTCCGACCCCGACAACCAGCAACTCCTCGTCGTCGCGCTCAAGAGCTGCGACCGCCTGGTCCGCATCATCAACGACATGCTCGACATCTCGAAGATCGAGGCCGGACAGTTCAAGCTCAGGATCGGCCCGCTCGTGGTCCGGAACCTCGTGCAGCAGGCCGTGGACGGCGTGGAGAGCGTGGCCGCTCCGGCCGGTGTCGCGCTGGTGGTCGACGTCGCGGCGGACATCGCGGAGATCAGTGGCGACGCCGACCGGCTGACGCAGGCGCTGGTCAACCTGCTCTCGAACGTCGTGAAATTCGCTCCCCGGGGCTCGACGATCACGGTGTCGGCGCGCGAGACGCCGGAGGCCGTGGTGTTCAGCGTCGCCGACCGCGGACAGGGCATCGCGCAGGATGACATCGCCCGTCTCTTCAGGAAGTTCCAGCAGCTCGACGACGCCGGCACACGACGCGCCGGCGGCACCGGCCTCGGTCTTTCGATCACCAAGGCGATCATCGAGGAGCACGGCGGCACGATCTCGGTGGACAGCGTCGTCGGGCGGGGCACGACGTTCACGTTCACCATCCCGCGGGCCGAGCGGTCGCCCGGCACCGAGGCGGCCGCTGTCGCGTCTCCGCGGCCGGCGACCGCCGCCATCAGGACGGTGCTCATCGTCGACGACAACGACGCGAGCCGCGGCACCCTGGCACAGGCGATGCGGGTCGGCGGCTTCCGGATCCTGGAGGCTTCCACGGGTGCTGAGGCGGTCGAGGCGGCGCGCCGTCACCGGCCCGACGCGATCACGCTGTCGGTCTCGTCGCAGGAGCGCGGGAGCCGGCGGGCCCTCGAGGAACTGGCCCGCGATCCGGCGACCATGCAGATCCCGATCGTGATCGCCATCGACGGTGGCGCGCCGATCACGTCCGCGGAGAAGCCCTTCGACATCTCCGATCTCGTCTCACGGGTGCAGCGGATGCTCCACGGGCGCGTCCACGCCACGGTGCTGGTGGCCGACGACGACGCCGATCTGCGGCTCGTCCTCCGCGAGACGCTTGGACGCCACGGGTTCCGGGTGATCGAGGCGGCGGACGGGAGGGAGGCCATCGACACAGCGGCCCGCGAAGTACCGGATCTCGCGCTGCTCGATCTGCGGATGCCGCGCGTCCACGGCCACGACGTGATCCGCGCACTGAGAAAGAACGAAGCCACCGCGCACATGCCCATCATCGTTCTCTCGGGCAGTGCCGGCGAGCGCCATTCGCTCGAGTCGCTCGTGCTGGGCGCGAACATGTTTCTGGCCAAGCCCGCCGAGCCGCACGAGCTTGTTCGGGAGATCGATCGGCTCCTCCGGCAGGATCGCGCCGAGCCGGCGGCCACCAAGTGACCCGGCGCGCGACACGGCCGACTGGCCGCGTGAAGCTCAGCGGCCGAGGAGTTCGGCGGCGAGGGTGGCCGCCTTGTCCGACAACGTGGCCGCGAAGACCAGGTTGCGCTCCTTGAGCGCCTGCTCCGCCTGCTGGGCAAACCGCCTGGACTGCTCGTACTGGGCGCGGCCGTCCACGCTCAGCCGGTTGTAATTCACGCGGCCGAGGTCGCGCGTGGCCCGGGTCAACACATCGCGCACCGCTCGCTCGGTGGCCACCGCCGCTGGAGCGCGCAGGTCGCGCGGACCTTCGGCCGGTGGCGGGGCGGCGGCTGCCGCCGGCGGCCGCGGCTCTTCGGCGCGAGGCGCGGGACGTGGCGGCGTGCGGGGCGCCGCCGCGACCGGCGGTGCCGGCGTTTCGACCGGCGCCGCAACCGCGACGGGCGCCGGCGCCTCCACCGGCGCCAGCACGCGCTCGGGCGCCTGTGGCACGCTCAGCGGCGGGCCATCGGGCACGGTTTCGGCGCGCGCCTTGGCGCAGCCACTCGAACTCCCAACGCCCAAAACGCCAACTCCCAAAACAAACAGAACGGACCACCAGCCTGTTGGCAGTTGGAAGTTGCGTAGCTGGGAGTTGAGTGTCATCTCACGCTTCACTGGCTCTGGGAAGAAGGACGCGGAATGTGGTCCCGCGGCCGGGCGTCGACTGCACCTCGACTTCCCCGTCATGCATCTGGATGATGCGGTAGACCATCGACAGCCCGATGCCTGTCCCATGATCCTTCGTCGTGAAGTAGAGGTCAAAGATCTTTCCGAGGTGTTCGGGCGGAATGCCGACGCCCGTGTCTTCGACGCGCACCTCCAGCCGGTCGCGCGACGCGGTGGCGCCCGCGAGCCGGAGCGTACCGCCGTTGGGCATCGCCTGGCAGGCGTTGATTGCCAGGTTGAGGAATGCCTGCCTGAGCATGGCAGCATCGCCGTTGATGCTGGGCAGCGACGCGGGCGCGTCCACCTCGACTTTCACGTGATGCTTCTCCGCCTCCGGCGCGAGCACCGGGACGATCTCGTCGAACAGCGACGCGAGGCTGACCGGCTGCAGGCGGATGTCTTCCGGGCGGGTGAACTTCAGGAACCCCTGCACCACCTCGTCGAGCCGGCGGACCTCGTTCTCGATGATCTCGACGTGCTGCAGCGCGCCTTCCATGGGCGCGGTCGTCGCGGACTCGCGCGCCGCGGCAGCGAGACCGAGGCCGCCTGACGCCGCCACCGGCTGCCGCGCGGAGACCACCGCCCCGCCGCGGATCTTCGTCCGCAGCAGCTCGAGGTGGATCATCATCGCGTTGAGCGGGTTCTTGACCTCGTGGGCGATGCCGGCGGTGAGCCGGCCAAGCGCGACCAGCTTCCGGGAATAGGCGATGGTCGACTGCATCCGCGAGAGATAGGCGACGTCGCGCGCGACCAGCAGCACGCCGACCAGCTCGCCGTCCTTGCCCTCGATGGCGTTGGTCATCAGGAGCAAGCTGTGGGTTCCAGGTTCTGAGTTCCGGGTTCCGGGTTCGACGGTTCCAGGTTCGACGGTGCCGGGTTCGGTTTCGACGGGGCCGCGCGAGCGTCTCGTGGCCAGCGTCTCTTCGACAATCTGCCGGTAGGGATGGCCGTCGGGCAGCAGCCCCCGCAGCGCGCCGCCGATGCCAGTGGCCGGGAGCGTCGATTCCATCGCGGGGTTGCTGAACAGCAGCTCGCCCGAGGGGTTGAACAGCGCCACCGCATCCTCGAGGTGCTCGACCGCCGACTGCAGGTTCGCCTTCTGCCCCGCAAGCAGCGTCCGGTCCGCGGAGAGTTGCTGGCTGACGTTGTTGAAATAGGTGCCGAGCTCTCCGAACTCGTCACCCGGCGGCAGATCGAGGGTGACGCCGAACTCGCCCTTGCCGAGGCGCGTCAGCCCGCTGCGGATCACGTGGATCGGCCGGAGCATCACCTGCGCGAGCAGCGCCGCGACCAGGATCGCCACCGCCAGCGCCACCGCCGCCGTCAACAGCGCCGGCTGCAGCGAGGCGGTCAGCGCCTGCCGCATCAGCAGCGTCGAGACGCCTATCCGGATCGATCCGAACGGCGTCTCGTTCAGCATCATCGGCTGCCGGACCTCGAGCGTCTGCCCTTCCTGCGAGTAGATCACCCGGAGCTGCTCGAGCGGTCCTGCGCCGGTCAGCGTCGCCATGTCCGCCCGCTCGGGGAGCCTGCGTCCCACCATGGTCATGTCGCTGTCGGCGATGACCGTGCCCCCGGCGTCGAGGATGGCGGCGTCAGTGACGCTCTCGCCGTAGATGGCGGATTCGAGGATCGCGCGCAGCCCAGGGTCGGCGCGCAAGGCGGGATACGGGTCCTGGCTTTCGCCGACGACCTCGCGGGCGCGGTGGAAGATCGCGTTCGAGAGGAGCTGGCCGCGCGCGTAGCTCTCGTGCAGCACGACGCCGGCAAGGCGGGTCACAAACAGCGCGCTCAGCGCCACGACGGCGACGCCGACGATGACGGTCACGCCGACGATCTGTTTCGCCTTGATGCTCAGACGCATGACAGGTCAAAGGTCAAAGGGAAAAGGGCAAAGGTGATCCTTTGACCTAATGCTCCTCCACCGTCTCCTCACTCCCGGGTTTCCGTCCCCTCAGCTTGTTCAACTTGTTGTGAAGCGTCTTGAGGCTGATGCCGAGAATCTCCGCCGCGCGGGTCTTGTTGTCGTGGGTGTGTTCGAGCGTCATCAGGATCAGCTTCCGCTCCGCCGCCTCCACGGTCATCCCCGCCTCGAGCGAGACGGTCGGCTTGACGATGTCGGGGGCGCCGGTGACGAGCGGCGGCAGGTGCTTCGGCTCGATGAACTCGCCGGTGCTGAGGATCACGGCGCGCTCGATGACGTTGCGCACTTCGCGGACGTTTCCCGGCCAGTTGTACTGCTCGAGGATCCGCATCGCCGCGGGGTCGAGCGCGGACACGGACTTGTTGTTCCGCGCGTTGAACTCGGCGAGGAACGACTGGATCAGCAAGGGCAGGTCGTCCTTGCGGGTGCGCAGCGGCGGCAGCTCGATGGCGAACACGTTGAGGCGGTAGTAAAGGTCTTCCCGGAGCTTGCCGCTCTTGACGGCTTCAGCGGGATTGACGTTGGTCGCGGCGATGACCCGGACGTCCACCGACTGCTCGTTGCGTCCGCCGAGGCGCCGGAAGTTCCGCTCCTGCAGCACGCGCAGCAGCTTGACCTGCGTGGCGGGCGTCATCTCGGCGATCTCGTCGAGGAACAGCGTGCCGCGGTCCGCCAGCTCGAAGCACCCCTCGCGGCGGTCGGTCGCGCCGGTGAACGCGCCTTTCTCGTGCCCGAAGATCTCGCTCTCGAGCAGCGTCTCGGGAATCGCGGCGCAGTTGATCGGCACGAACGGCATCTGCGCGCGCGGGCTGATCTGGTGGATCGACTGCGCGACCAGTTCCTTGCCGGTGCCCGACTCGCCCCAGATGAGCACTGACGCCTGCGTCGGCGCCGCCTGCTCCACCACCTGGTAGACCTTCCGCATCTGCGCGCTGTTGCCGATCAACCGGCCGAAGCTGCCCTGGTCGCGAAGCTGGCGGCGCAGCTCCTTCACCTCCCGGAGGGTGTCCTGACGCTCGACGATCTTGTCGAGCAGGATCTTCAGGCGCTGCGGCTCGATCGGCTTGGTGAGATAGTCGTAGGCGCCTTCCTTGATGGCCTCGACCGCGGTTTCGACGGTCCCCTGCGCGGTCAGGATGACGATCGTCAGGTTGCTGCCTTCGTCCTTGAGGGCCCGCAGCAGCTCCAGGCCGCCCATCCGCGGCATCACCAGATCGCTGATGATGATGGAGGGACGGAAGCTGGTGATGCGCTGCAGCGCTTCCTCGCCGTCGGCCGCGGATTCGGTGGTGAAACCCCAGGTTCGCACCAGCTCGGTCAGGCCAAGCCGCGTGGCCGGTTCGTCCTCGACCACGAGGACACGTTCACCGCTCTGCATCAGTCGATGTTAGCCTGTAGTTTTTACACGGTCCAGCCAGCAGTCCATGCCCTCAACCTTGATACGCCCCGTTCCGGGGTCTGACCCCGGAACGCTCCGTCACCGGGGTCTGACCCCATGACCCGGCTCGTCGCCATCGTCGAAATCATCCTGTGCTCCAGCGTGCCCACCCAGCTTGCCCTTGCGGGACTGCTGAGGATCGCGGGGTTCCCGATGTTCGGGCCCGATGGCGGGCTCTCGTTGCCGTTTGTGGTGCTCCTCTCGGTGGGCGACACGGCGCTGCTGATCGTGCTGATGGTCGTCATCACACGGTCCCACGGCGACAGCGTCCGCGAGCTCTGGCTGGGGACGGGGCCGATCAGGCCGGAGGTGGTTCGAGGGATCCTGCTGATCCCGGTCGTCTTCGTGCTGGTGGTGGTGCTGCTGAACGGGCTGCGGCTGGTGGCGCCGTGGCTGCACAACGTCGAGACCAACCCGCTCGAGCAGCTCGCGCGCACGCCAGGTGACGCGGCGCTCTTCGCGGTGGTCGGCATCCTCGCCGGCGGGCTGCGCGAGGAGCTGCAGCGCGCCTTCCTGCTGCGGCGGTTCGAGCGGCACCTTGGCGGCGCGATGGTCGGGGTGGTCGTCCTCAGCACCGCGTTCGGTCTCGGACACATGGTCCAGGGGTGGGACGCCGCGATTACGACCGGTGCACTCGGCGCATTCTGGGCGATTGTCTACCTGCGCCGGCGCAGCTCGGTGGCGCCGATCGTCAGCCACTCGGGGTTCAACTCGCTGGAAATTCTCAGGGTGGCGGTCTGGGGGGGTTAGGGCTTTGGCTAAGCCTTTGGTCTTTGGTCCTTACCCTTTAGGAGGACCATGGGTTCGAACACGCGCGTTCCTTTGCAGGCGGGACACTTGCCGGGCTTCGACAGCTTGTCTTCACCGAACACGAAGTCGCAGGATTTGCACCGCGCTGGGATGACGTCAATGTCGTGTCCGGCGGCGCGCGCCGAACGCAGCGCATGGCGGAGATCGTCCTCGACGTCGCCGCGCGCCATCCCCAGCTCTCGGGCGAGCCACGAAACCGACCGCGGTTCGTGGGAGAGCAGGTCGATGAGGTAGCGACGGAGAGTCATAGCTAGTAAGCAGTAGGCGGTAAGCAGTAGGCAGGAAGGTTCAGGTTCGTGCTGCCTACTGCCTACTGTCTACTGCTCCGCGCGGCAGAATAACCTCCGCGCGCTGCTTGAGGTCCCCCATCCACTGGGCGATCGTGGCGGCGCGCCTCGCCGCGGCGGCGCGCTGGCGCGCCACCGGCTCGGCTTCTTCGAACGGGATCGGCGCGCCGTTGCGCGTGAACTCGCCCGGGCGCGCGCGGTAGTACTCCGTCACTTCCTGATCGCTCACCTGAACGGTCAACCCGAATCGCTGGTTGAGATACGCCTGGATGCGCAACGTGTCGCGTGCCAGGTCGCGGATCCGTGCCTCGTCCAGGCCGGTGGACTGCATCACGTCGGCAAGCCGGGCCCCTGCGCGCGCCTTCATCGCCGCGACATCCGCGTCGACGGCCGTGATGTCGGGCTCGGGCGGCGCGAACCGCGCGACCTCCGCGAGCACCAGCTGCCGCTCGATCAGCCGGTCGATCGCCACCCCCTGCTGATCCCCTGCCGGCGGCACCGCCACGATCCCCAGCGCGATCGCGGCGTTCACGTCGGTGAACGTGATCGCGCTGTTGCCGACACGGGCAACGACCTTGTCGAGCAGCTGCTGCGCGGGGAGCGGCGACAGGCACCCCATGAGAATCGCGACAATCAGCCAGCTGCGGCGACACACGCCTTCACGGAACACCGAGGCACCGAGGCACTGAGATTTTTTTTTTGAAACCTGTTCCGGCCTCGGTGCCTCGGTGCCTCGGTGTTCCGGCGAGGTGAAGAGCGTGCCCATTTAGAAAGCCTGCCCCAACGAAATATGCAGAACGCTGCGCCTCTCGAGCCGGCCGGGTGAGAGCTCGCGTCGATCGAGCTTGAAACCGAGGTCGATGCGGATGGGACCGACCGGCGATCGGTAGCGGAGGCCGATGCCGGCGGCGGAGCGGAGCTCGCGCAGGTCGATATCGGTGGCCCACTGAAACACGTTCCCGGCGTCGATGAATCCCACGCCGCCGAAGTCCCCGAACATCGCCACGCGCATCTCGGCGTTGAGGACGACCAGCCCGTTGCCGCCGGTCGGGAACCCGGTGGGACTGATGGTGGCGCTGGTGCCGAGCCGATCGAGCGAGAAGCCGCGCACGGTGGTGTCGCCGCCGGCAAAGAAGCGCTCGCTCGCCGGCAGATCCTGCACGATGTCGACGATCGGCTGGCCATCGCCGCCCCTGACCGGCTCGCCACCGGGCGCCAGCCTCGGTACGGCGCGGCGGAAGCCATGGGCGGCGCCGAGTCGCGCGCCCAACGCCAGGATCGTCCGCCGCGGCGAGGGCACCCGGTAGAACGTGAATCCCTGCACGAAGGTCCTCACGAAGCCGACCTCGGACCCCATCACCCGCGCCGCCAGCTCGTTGTCGACGATCGTGAAAGTGCCGCCATCCGGATCCAGCACGTCGTTCCGGGTGTCCCTGATCAGCGACGTGGACACCTTCGAGATGCGGACCTGCGGGAACAGCCGGTCGATGAGCGGCTTTTCCTCGTCGGTGAACCGCTCGTCGAAGAGCCTGGTGTGCTCGTAGGAATAACGCGCAGCCGCGCTGTAGCGACGCGGCAGGCGGACGCCCGCTTCGGCGCGGACCTCGCGCGTGATGAAGTTGAAGCTCGACCTGATGGCCTGGTCGAGAATCCCGGTAACGAGCACGTCGGCCGGCCCGTTGAAGATGCGCGGCTCGCGATAGGTGGCGTAGACGCGGTACTCGTTGAATCCGTAGCCGCTGCCTTCGGCGGGACGGGGGAACCGGATGCCGTCCCTCGACAGGACGATATCGCGCGACCGCAGGCTGACCCGCGTAAACAGGTTGACCGACCGGTTCTTCCCCCAGAGGTTCCGCCGCCCGACCTCGAAAAACCCGCGCGGCGCAAACTCGAACCGCTCCTCCGCGGTGCCGCCTTCGCCGGTGGGGCGCAGGCGCGTGCCCCCCTCGATCCCGCCGCCGTAGCCGATCGTGGTCGGCGGCGCCTCTTCGACCTGCACCAGCACGTCGCGGCGCGGCTCGCTGCCATGCGGCAGCGGGTCGATGCGGATCCGCCGGAACAGCCCGAGCGCGGCGAGCCGCTGCTGGCTCTCGGGGATCTGTGAGTAGCCGAGCGGCTGCCCGGCCTTCATCGTCAGCTCGCGCTCGATCGTTTCGAGGCTGGTCCGCTGGTTGCCGACGATGATCACGTGGTCCACCAGGATCTGCGGGCCTTCGCTGATGGAGATGCGAAGATCCGCCCGCGTGTCGTTCTCGGCGAGGGTCACGTTCGGTTCGACGACGATGCTCTCGTAGCCGCGGTTGCGGTAGTCGAGATCGATCCGGTCGCGGTCGGCGGTGAGCTCGAGCGCCGAATACGGCCGCCCCGGCGCGGTCGTCATCAGCGGGCGAAGCTGCGCGTCGGTCAGCGCCATGTTGCCGGCGAACGCAATCGAGCCGACCAGGGTGCGCGTACCTTCGGCGACAGTGACCCGCACCTGCACGCGCACGTCCCCGTCCGCGTCCGCGTCGGCGTTGTCAGCGGCAGCGTCACCGGCAGCGTCACCACCAGCGCCGGGTAGCTCGGTCATCGACCCCTGCGCGATCGCACGCGTGTAGCCCCGGGTCCGGTAGGTGTCTCGAATCGCGCCCAGGCTCCCGTCGAGGACGCCCTGCACGAACGGCTCGCCTGGCTTCAGCCGCAGCAGCGGCAGCAGTTCGGCGGCCGGCACCGCCGCGTTCCCCACCACCTGCACATCGTCAACCAGATAGCGCCGCCCGCGCTTGACGGTGAAGGTAATGGTCAGCTCGGCCTCGCCCGGGGTGCGCACGTAGGAGGATGTCGCGTTCCGGTAGCCGCGGGCCCGCAGGTATTCCTCGATCGCGAAGTTCGCGTCCTCGAGGAGATCCTCGTCAACCGAGCCCTCGACCTGGACCGGGACGAGCCGCTCGCGATCGGCATCCGGCAGCGGGTCGCCGGCAAAGGCGATCATCACGAGCGGGCCGCGCTCGACGTTGACGTTCACCGAGGCGGTGCCGCCGGCCTCGAACCGGACGCTGTGCACGGCGCGCGCTTCGTAATACCCGCGTCCGCGGAGCGTGGCGGCGTACCGGTCCAGCGCTTCGGTGACGTTCTCCTCGTCATACGGCGCGCCGGCGCGCAGCGGAATGTTCCCGAGCACGGCACGGCTGGCGCCGTCCACCTCGTCGACGTTGACGGCACCGATGATCGCCCTGGGTCCCGACACGATCTCCAGGGCCATGGTGGCGCGGTCCGGGTCGTGCGACTCCTCGATTCGCGGCGTGACGCGCGCCTGTGCATAGCCGCGCTGGCGATAGAACGCGCGCAGCGCTTCCGCCACTTCCTCGGCGCGGCCCGCGGGGGGCGCGGCGGAATACCGTTCGGTCAGCAACCGCCGGAGGTCGCCTTCGTCCAGTCCGAGCTGCCCCCTGAACTCGACGCGGTCAACGGGATGGAGGGGAAAGAGAAGCCATCGCACCCGGACGCCCCCTGGAACGGGCTCCGAGGCCGCCTCGACGTTGTCGAAGCGGTTGAGGCTCATGAGGTGGGTGACCGTCTCGCGCACGTCGCGCATCGAGAGCGGCTCGCCCGGCGTTGTTTCGATCAGGCCACTGATCAAGCGGTCGTCGAGGGGGCGGCCCTCCTGCTCGATGCGGACGTCCACGATCGGCTGCCCGGGCTGGGCTGACGCAGGGATAACTCCCAACGCCCAAATCCCAAAGCCCCAAGCCCAAAGCTCACAGCGCATCAGAAGGCGTGCCGGACGCGGACGTCGAGCGCGTAGGTGCGGTCCTCGTTGCGGGAGAGGATCCACGAGAAGCGGTCGGTCTGGTCGTATTCGAGCAGGATGATCTGGTCGCGGGTGGAGGAGGACAGGCTCCGCGAGTAGGTGAGGTAGATGCGGTCCGAGAGCCGCTTGCCGATCGTCAGCCTGGCGGCCGGGTCGAGCCGGGACGACTGCGCGTTGGGATCGACCAGCGACGGCGTGAGCTGGAATGTGTCGACGCCGAAGGTCTGCTCGACGACCCGGCCGACCTCGGAGGAAATGCCGCCGGTGAGCGCGCGGGTCGCGCGCTCGCGCAGGAGCTGCTGCTGCGGGGTGATGTCGGTGTTGAACCGCGTGAACTCGACGTCGCGGCCCGGGGCCACGTCGCCGAACAGCAGGCTCAGCACTTCCACCTCCGGCAGCGGCGGGTCGGCCTCGAAGCTGGGCGTCAGCCGATCGAATGTACCGGCGGCACGGGCGATCACGCGATAGGTCTGGCCGGGGACGCGGACGCGCGTCTCGGTTTCGATGTCGAAGAACGGCTGGATCCGGATCGGGTTGTTGAAATCGATCGTGCCGCGCGTGATCGTGTAGCGGCGGCCCTCGAAGGTGAACTCGCCGCGCGGATCGATATCCGCGCGCCCGAAGATCAGCGGCCGGTCGAAGGTGCCGCGCAGCTGGAGGTCGGCGGTGGCCGTCAGGCGCACCTGGTTGTTCTCGAGCCGCAGCGTCGAGGGCGCGGTGATCCGGACGTCGTAGTTGAGCGGCAGCGTGGTGACCGGCCCCCCGGATCCCTGCGGGACGGCGGCGGTCGCGTTGCCGGTCAAGTCGAAGAGGCTCCCGCCGGTGCCGAACTGGCGCGTGTAGACCGCGCTGCGCACCGTCACCGTCCCCGCGAGCGTCGGCCCCTCGACCGGCCCCTCGAGCGTGAGGTCGGCGTCCACCAGCGACCGCATCCCCTCCGGGAAGCGAAGGCGCATGTTCTCGCCGGTCATCGCGATCTCGAGGCGCGTCGGCGAGTAGCGCTCGACGTCGATGCTGCCGCGGAACCGCACCGGGCCGCCGCCGAGCTGGGCGGTCACTTCATCGAGGCGGATGCCGCGCGTGTCGAAGCGCACCGGCCCGGAAATATTCTCCAGCGCGTGCGGCAGGTCGAAGTGCCGGATGCGCCCGTCGTCCACCGTCATCGTGCCGGTCACCAGCGGATCCCGCATCGGCCCTTCGAACGTGGCCGCCAGCGATGCGCGCCCCGAGCTGCGGATGTTGGGGACAAAGCCCTGGAGGATGCCGAGGCCCGCGTCGCCGGTCGCGCGGATCGCCATCCTCTCGTCGTGGAGGTTGACGACGCCCGAGATGTCCAGCTGCGTGTCTTCCCCGAGCAGGCGCATCTCGGTGACGCGCACCGAATGGCGGTCGAGCGCCATCCGGATCGGCGTCGCGTTGCGCAGCCGGTAGTCGAACAGGCGGAGGTCGAGGCGATCCACCGTGCTTTCGACCACCAGCTGGTCGATGTCATAGAGGTTGCCGGCGACGCGGATGTTGCCGCTGGCGATGGCGGTGGTGAAGGGCGACAGCTCGGGGTTGAACGCCCGGAGGTACGGGTCCAGCGACGTGTCTGCGACGCTGAACGACAGCTCCGCGTCCGCGGCGGTCGTGAAATCGATGCGGCCCGAGCCTGATACCGCGAGACGTGGTGACGCCGCCTCGACCTTCAGCGTCATCAGCTCGCCGGCGATCCCGATCTCCCCCACCACCTGGCCGATACCTTCGTCGCCGATGAAGAAGTCGCTGATGCTGCCCCGCACGTCGTAGCGCGGGAGCTCGAAGGTCGCGGCGCCGGTCGCCGTGAAGTCGATGAAGCCTGACAGCGGTGGCGTGGACGACGACTGGAGAAGCGCGACCGATTCGACGGGAATCCGGCGGGCGTCGAAGTTGAAGGAATAGTTCCCGTTCCAGCCGACGTAGGCCGCGCCGGTGCCGCGACCGCCGCCCTTGACCAGCGCGATCGAGTCCATCCGGACGCCCTCGCCTTCCAGCCGCAGCGCGCTGGTCGCCGTTTCGAACGGTTCGCCGTACGCCACACCCTCGACGATCGCCATCTGGCCGAAGCCGAAGGGGGTCAGGTAGTTGCCGAAGACATGGAACTCGCCGGAGAACCGGCCGTCGACGTCGTAGTCGTCCAGCTCGAAGGCGTGCTTGAGATCGCTCAACGGCCGGCGAATGATGCGGATGCGCGCGTTGATCTCTTCACCGCCGTCGCGCCGCGGGAAACCCACGGCGAAGCGGCCGTCAACGTGAATGGTCGAGTCGTTCGAGCTCAACACCACGTTCGACACGTCGGCGTAGCTGTTCTCGATCACCGCGTTGCCGGTGGCCGAACCCCAGACCACGTCGAAGGCGCGCATCCGCTGGCCGATGAACGTGCCTTCGATGTGGGATTGGCGGAAGCTGCCGGTCAACAGGCCGTCGAAGCTGCCGTAGCCGCCCAGATCGGTGGCGTTGGTGCGCGAGCCGAACGCGGTGAGCACGCCGGCGAAGACCCGGTCGCTTTCCTGCCAGTCAGAGCTCGTCACGTGGAACGGGATGCGCGACTCGCCGCCGTAGGCGGTGCGTCCCTCGAACTCCACGAACGTTCGTTCCGTCGCGATCCGGCTCGGTCCCAGGTCGACGACGTCGGGACCGTATCGATACGTCACTGATCCGCCGATTGGCACCGGCTCCTGGGGCGTCCGGTTGTCGAATGGACCACGCGGCTCGAAGGCGCGGCGCTCCGCCTCGTTGATCCGGTCGGCAGGGATCTCGCGGGTCATGAGGTCAGTGCCCGGCGGCGGCTCGACGCGGATCTCTCCGTCGCCACGGTGCTGTGCGAACAGGCCCTGCGGCCATTCAAGCAGGTTGCGGCCCGACGCCCGCCCCGCGAGCCTGACGCCCTGCGTCTCGAGGAAGTCGGTGAACTCGGTCAGGTCCACGTTCTCGTACTGCGCGTCGAACGTCTCCGTCGGCCGGACGCCGGGTATGCCGAGGGGCCCCCATTTGAAGTCGAATGTCGAGGTGCCGCCGTAGAGCGCGGCGCTTCCGTCGGTCACCTCCAGCCGCTCGGGAACCCAGAGAACCGACCCCCGGAGATCGGCGAACCGATAGGCATTGACGCCGAGCTCGGGGCTCTGGAAGGTGCCCTTCAGCTCGCGCCCGTTGCGCGCGCGGCCGTTCACGACCTCGCGGAACAGGTGGAACGTGCCGGTGAAGTCTCCCTCGCCCGACAGCGTGAACGTGTCGCGGGCGAAGAAAATCTCGCGCATCCGCGGAAAGTCGATCTGCGACTGGATGGTGTAGGTCTGCTCGGGCCAGCGCGGCAGGTCCACCACGCCGGTGAGCGCCGATCTCGCGCCGTCGGTGATGAGGTCGATCTGATCGAGGAAGACTTTTCCATCGACCACCCTGAGGTTGGCGGTCATGTCCGCCCGCATCGGCACGTAGCTCTGGATCGCGATCGTCCCGTTCGAGAAGCTGAGCTGCCCGCGGTACTCCGACGTCGGCCTGGTCATCGTCAGGTCCACGTTCCGCGTGACGGCGCTCCACGGCGTTCCGTGGTCCTCGTAGGTCACTTCGCCCCGGTGCGCCCGCACATACTGCAGCGTCGTCGTCCAGGCACTCGGCTCGCGCGGCGTGTCGCGGGTGAACTTCGGGAAGTTGTTGCACATCGCCACTCCGCCGATGACCGGGCACTTGCCGTCGGCGAAGGCCTCGATGTACATCCGCCAGTCCACCATCTCGATGGCGTCGAACACGACGCGGCGGGTGACGAGAGTGCTCCAGGGCATCGAGACGCTGATGCGCCGCGCGGCGAGGAAAGGCCGCGACTCGGCGGTCAGTCCTTCGATCACCAGGTCGTCGACGACAAACCGGCCGCGCCAGAGGTGCACCGAGAGCCGCCCCATGTGCATCGGCCGCTTCATGAAGTTGGTCGCCTCGCGCTCCGCGCGCTCCTTGAGCGCGGGACCGAGATCGACTGAGAGCGTGGTGACGAACGCCACCGCGATGATCACGGCGAACGTGATCACCACGGCCTTGATGGCCAGGCGCGTCTTGCGCGTGATCGGATGGGTGAAAATCTTCTTCAATCGACGACTACCAGCACCGCGTTGGCTTCGACCGAGACGCCCTCGCTGACCCGCACGTCGGAGACGGTGCCCGCCCTGGGCGATCGCAGCTCGTTTTCCATCTTCATGGCTTCGACCACGACCAGCCCCTGTCCCGCCGAGACCGCTTCTCCGGCTTTCACGAGCACCTTGACGATGCGTCCTGGCATCGGCGCCGTCACCTGGCGTGGTCCGCTGCCGGTGTCGCGCTCGGTCTTCCTCGCACGAACCCTCCCGGCCACGAGTGCCGGCACCGGGTGACCGTTGACGTGCACGACGAGCCCGCCGCCCGGCTGCTCGACGACGAAGATTTCGTAGCTCCTGGTGTCGATCAGCAGCGACCAGGCCCGGCCGGTGCGCACCATGTCGAGGGCCAGTTCCCGGCCGTCCACGCGCGCGCCGTCGCGCCTGACCTCAACGACCCTCGACCGTCCGCCCGTCTCGACCTCGAACCTCAATCGCGCAGGCCCTCGACCCGCGCCTGCCGCTTCCACGCAGAGACCGCCGCCGGCCCGGCGTGCGCCTGCGCAGGGGCCATCGCGTGCAACGCGGCGGCGACGGCAGCAACCTGGCTGACGTCCTCATCTGGAGTGAAAAAGGGCTCGCCTTGCCGCTGCTGCAATAGCTCGTCCAAAGATCCGGTGTGAAATTCGGCCTCAAGGAAGGCCGGCTGCGCCAGCATCCATCGGAAAAAAGGGACAGTCGTGCGGATGCCCAGGACCGTGTACTCCCGGAGCGCGCGCGACATCCGCGCGATCGCCTCGGGCCGATCCTCGCCCCAGGCTATGAGCTTGGAGACCAGCGGGTCGTAATAGATGGGCACGTCGGACCCCGCCTCAGCTCCGCCGTCGTCGCGGATGCCGGGGCCGGAAGGGATATGCAGGCCGGTGATCCGGCCCGGCGAGGGCATGAAGCCGGCGTCGGGGTCTTCGGCGTAGATCCGGCACTCGATCGCGTGACCCCGCGGCGTCGTCATGGTCTCGGCCCCGAGATCGATGCGCTGGCCGCGCGCGATGCGAATCTGCCATGCGACCAGGTCGATGCCGGTGACCATCTCGGTGACGGCGTGCTCGACCTGCAGCCGCGTGTTCATCTCGAGGAAGTAGAAGCTGCCGTCCTCGTCGAGCAGGAACTCGATCGTGCCGGCGTTGGTGTAGCCCACGGATCGCCCGATGGCGGCCGCGGCGCTGGTCAGCCGCGCGCGAAGCGCCGGCGACACCACCGGCGAGGGGGTCTCCTCGATCACCTTCTGGTGACGGCGCTGGATCGAGCACTCGCGCTCGACGAATGGAATGACGGTGCCGTGGTGGTCGCCGAGGATCTGCACCTCGATGTGCCGGGGCCTGGCCAGGCGCCGCTCGAGATAGATGGCGGAGTCGCCGAATGCGGTCGCCGCCTCGGACCTCGCCCCGCGAATCGCGCCCGGAAGGTCCGTCGCTTTGGTGACGACGCGCATGCCTTTGCCGCCGCCGCCCGCGACCGCCTTGATCATGATCGGATACCCGATCGTGTCGGCGAGCGCCGCGACGTCCGAATCGGGTACCTCCGCTCCCAGCGGGTCGTCGGTGCCGGGCACGACCGGCACGCCCGCGGCGATCGCGGCGCCGCGCGCCGCGGTCTTGCTGCCCATCAACGCGATCGCCTCCGGGGTCGGGCCGATGAAGGTCAGCCCCGCGTCGCGGCACGCGGCCGCGAAGCCGGCGTTCTCGGCAAGGAAGCCATAACCCGGATGGACGGCGTCGGCGCCGGTGCGCCGCGCGGCGTCGATGATGCGGTCGATGCGGAGGTAGCTGTCAGCGGGCGGACTCGGCCCGATCGCGCACGCTTCATCCGCCATGCGGACGTGGAGCGACGGGCGATCGCAGTCCGAATAGACCGCGACCGACGCGATGTCCATGTCGCGGCACGCGCGGATCACGCGCACGGCGATCTCGCCCCGATTTGCGATCAGAATCTTGCGCAAAGCCCTGTAATTCTAGCACTTAGGGGGAGTGTGTTCGCTTGTGGGGCGGACCCTGTCGGGTCCGCCGGGCAAGCCTGTCGCGGGGTCCCCACCGCGCCAGCGCGGTGGGGTGCCGTGGCTTGCCCCACTTCACGGGATCCGTCGCAGGCGATACACCCGCGCGTCGTCCAGGTCGTGCAGATGCTCGGCCCCGGCGGTGATCCAGCGGACGACCTCGGGATCCTCGCGCGGACGGAGGATGACGTAGAGATCTTCGCGCCGGCGATACGGCGTCAGCGCGTCGGGTTGACGCTCGGCGATCGCGTGGCGGAGGGGGTTGAAGTGCGGCGGCTCGTAGCCGCTGTATCCGTTGATCGTCCGGTAGCCACCGGCGACGGCGCGGTATTGCGGTATCGCGTTCCACCAGACTTCCTCGACGGGCATGTCGAGCACCAGGGCGCCGCGCGGGATCACGCCGGCGGGCATCGGCAGCGGCGCGCGCACGGTCACGTCGAAGAACCATCCCTCGGCGGCGATCAGGACCGCAAGGCACGTGACCGCGCCGCGCTGGTACCGTGGCAGGCGCCGGAACAGGGCCGCCGCGCCGAAGCCTGCGAGCATCGCCAGGCACAGCATCGCCGGCAGCCAGGCGCGCGCGGGGACGCGAATGCTGTCGACGCCGGGAATCTCCATCAGCAGCCGGTAGGGCCCGAACCAGAGGGAGCGCCACGGCGCCGACCACGCCGGCTCCGGGCCGAGCGCGAACAGCCACATGACGAATGCAGCAACCGCGTAGCCGACCACCGGGTCGCGCGCGCGCCATGCACGCCGGAATCCGTTCGTGCGAATCACGCCGGCGAGGAACAACACGAACGCGACGGTGAACAGGAGATACGGCTGGAAGGGCGGCAGCGGCAGCGGGCCAAGGTGCCAGCCGAACGGGCCGGTCCAGATGCGCAGCAGGACGATGGCGGTGATCACACCCGCTGCGGTCAGGAGACGGCGCGCGCTCATTCGGGACTGCGCTTGTGGGGCGGACCCTGCGGGTCCGCCCGGCGAGCCTGACAAGGCTCGCCCCACAAGCGCGTACAGCGCGAGGGCGGCGATCGTCAGGCCGGGGAAGATAGCGCCTTCCTCGTAGGTGTCGGGGATGACGCCGCGCCAGAACGTCGAGCGGTGGAAGATGCGGCCGACGCCGGTCACCCCGGCGGCAAAGGTCTTCACCTCGTCGTAGTGGCGCACCAGGCCGTATCCCGCCTGCCGCTGGTGATAGCCCCACAGCAGCGGCGCCATCAGCATCAGGACCAGCACCGCCGTCGTCGCCGGCGCGACCAGGCGCCGCCACTGCGCCAGCGGCACCCACCACGCGCACCAGACGGCCACCAGCAGCGGCACAAAGACGATGTTGTAGGCGTTGGCGAGCGCGGCGCACAGCCAGCCGAATGCGAACAGCCCGAGCGCGCGACGCCGCCGCGCGCGATCGTCATGCCGCGCGATGTAGCGATGCAGCCCGAGCAGCGTCAGCGGGATGCCGAAGGCCATCAGCATCTGGACGTGGGTCATCTGCACCGCCTGGTACGGGGCGAACGCGAACGCCAGCCCGCCGATGAAGGCGGCGAGCGCCGAGCCGGTCAGCTCCCGCGCCAGGGCGTACGCGCTGATGCCATTCAACGGGAACGCGAGGAGATAGACGACGTTGTACGCGAGCACCGCATTCCCGGTCGTCCAGACGATCGGTGAGGCGATCGGATACGCCAGCAGCAGGTGCTCGGTGAACGCCGTCACGCCGGGCAGCGGCGCAAAGCCGGGGAAATTCCACCACTCGGCGGTCAACGGGACGTGCGTCGCGTTCCACGCGAGGATCGACGCGTTCAACAGCGGATCGCCGAGGTAGGCGTAGAGGTGCGTGGAGAGGTCAGGAAGGAGGTGCCAGAACAGCAGCGCGGTGACCCCCGCGTAGACGAGCGCCGCAATCGCCATCGCCATGGCCTGGAGGTTCACGAAGGGCACGCGCTGATTGTAAAGTGTGTGCCATGAAGCTGATCACGATCTGCGTCCTCACGGCCGCGGCCGTCACGCTCGCCGCGTCCAGCGCGTTCGCCGAGACGATGACCTGGACTGTCGCCGGCGAGAAGCGGCAGGCGATCGTCTACGCGCCGACCGCGGCGTCGCCGGGCGGCAAGGTGCCGCTCGTGCTCTCGTTCCACGGGCGGGGGGACGACATGGAGAACTTCCAGCACACGGCCATCCACCGCGCCTGGCCCCAGGCGGCCGTCGTCTACGTCCAGGGCCTGCCGACGGCGTCCACGCTTCGGGGCTGGCAGAACGAAAAGGGGCAGGACAACGACCGGGACCTCAAGCTGGTTGATGCCGCGCTCGCGTCCCTGCGGACCAGGTTCAACGTCGACGACACCCGCATCTATGCGACCGGATTTTCCAACGGCGCGGCCTTCACCTACCTGCTGTGGGCCGAGCGCCCGGGAGTGTTCGCGGCCTACGCGCCAGTCGCCGGGCGCCTGCGCCCCTCGGTGCAGCTGACACAGCCCAGGCCGGTGTTTCACGTCGCCGGCCGGACGGATCCGCAGATCCTGTTCGTCGATCAGCAGGCGGCCATCGAAGCGGCGATTCGCGCCGATGGCGTCGCCGGCAAGAGCACGTCGTGTGGGAACGAGTGCACGGTCTACGGCGCCGGCAGCGCGGCGCCGGTCATGACCTGGATCCATCCCGGCGGCCATACCTACCCGAACAGCACCTCGGAGCGAATAGCTGCGTTCTTCCGCGAGCACCCGCGTCCGAAGCCCAAAGACTAAAGACCAGAGACTCGCTACAGCGGGATGTTGCCGTGCTTCCGGGGCGGGTTCTTGTCGCGCTTGGTCTCGAGCGCCGCGAGGGCGGTGATCAGCTTGCGGCGCGTCAGCCTCGGGGCGATCACTTCGTCGACGAAGCCGTGCTGGGCGGCGATGTAGGGGTTGGCGAATTTCTCGCGGTACTCGGCGATCTTCGCCGCCCGGGCCGCGGCCTCGTCGGCGGCCGCGTCGAGCTCGCGCCGGTAGAGGATGTTCACGGCGCCCTCGGCCCCCATCACCGCGATCTCCGCGGTTGGCCAGGCGTAGTTCACGTCCGACCGGATGTGCTTGCTCGACATCACGCAGTACGCGCCGCCGTACGCCTTCCGCGTGATCACCGTCAGCTTCGGCACCGTCGCCTCGGCGAACGCAAACAGCAGCTTGGCGCCGTGGCGGATGATGCCGCCGAACTCCTGCACCGTCCCGGGCAGGAATCCCGGCACGTCCTCGAACGTCACCAGCGGGATGTTGAACGCGTCGCAGAAGCGGACGAACCGCGCGCCCTTCACCGAGGCGTCGATGTCGAGGGTCCCGGCGAGATACGCCGGCTGGTTGGCGACGACGCCGACCGGACGCCCACCGAGGCGCGCGAACCCGACCAGCAGGTTCCGCGCGAAATGCTGGTGGACCTCCAGGAGATAGCCTTCGTCCACCACCGCATGAATGACGTCGAGCATGTCGTACGGCTGGTTTGGCGCGGCCGGCACAACGTCATCGAGCGACGCGTCCTCGCGATCCAGGGGATCGGTCGTCTCGATCCGCGGCGGGTCGTCGAGGTTGTTCGACGGCAGGAACGAGAGGAGCTCGCGGATCAGCAGCAGGCATTCGTCGTCATTCTCGACCGCGAAGTGCGCGACGCCGCTCTTCTCGTTGTGCGTCATCGCGCCGCCGAGATCCTCCTTGGTCACCTCCTCGTGGGTGACGGTGCGGACGACGTCGGGCCCGGTCACGAACATGTAGCTGGTGTTCTTCACCATCACGATGAAGTCGGTAATCGCCGGGGAGTACACCGCGCCGCCGGCGCACGGCCCCATGATCGCGGAGATCTGCGGCACGACGCCCGAGGCGAGCGTGTTGCGCAGGAAAATGTCCGCATAGCCGGCGAGCGACAGCACGCCTTCCTGGATCCGCGCGCCTCCCGAGTCGTTCAGGCCGACGACGGGCGCGCCCATCTTCATCGCGAGGTCCATGATCTTGACGATCTTGGCGGCGTTGGTTTCGGAGAGTGACCCGCCGAACACGGTGAAGTCCTGCGCGAAGGCGTAGGTCAGGCGGCCGTTGATCCGGCCGTGACCGCAGACGACGCCGTCGCCCGGCACGATCTGCTCGTCCATGCCGAAATCGCGGCAGCGGTGCGCGACGTACTTGCCGAACTCCTCGAATGTGCCGGGGTCGAACAGCAGGTCGATGCGCGCGCGCGCGGTCAGCTTGCCGGCCTCGCGCTGGCGGCGCAGGCGCTCCTCCCCGCCGCCGAGCTCCGAGCGCCGCTCCAGGTCTGCGAGAACGTCTCTCGGATTCACGAGCAGGGGGTCTCTGTCACTACACCTTGGCGGCTTGCGCTTTTTCCCAGTCCTTCAGGAATCTCTCGAGGCCGAGGTCGGTGAGCGGATGCTTGAAGCACTGCTCGATGACGGCGGGCGGCACCGTGACGACGTCAGCGCCCATGCGGGCGGACTCGACGATGTGAATCGGGCTGCGGACGCTGGCGACCAGCACCTCGGTCGGGAAGTCGAAGTTCTCGAAGATGTCGACGATCTCCTGGATCAGGTTCATGCCGGTGGTGCCGATGTCGTCGAGCCGTCCCACGAACGGGCTCACGTAGGAGGCGCCCACCTTCGCGGCCAGCCACGCCTGTGTCGCCGAGAAGATCAGCGTGACGTTGACGCGGATCCCTTCGGACGCGAGCGTCTTGCAGGCCTTGACGCCGTCCTTCGTGAACGGCACCTTGACGACGATGTGCTCGTCGATGGAGGCGAGGTCGCGCCCCTCGCGAATCATGCCGGCGGAGTCGGTGGCGACCACCTCCGCGCTGACCGGGCCCTTCACGATGTCGCAGATCTGTTTCAGGATCTGGCGGGCGTCGCCCGACTCCTTCGCCATCAGCGACGGGTTGGTGGTGACGCCGTCGAGAATGCCATACGCGGCAAGTGCCTCGATCTCCTTCACGTTGCCGGTATCCACGAACAACTTCATAAACTCTCCCAGCTACCCAGCCACCTAGCGACCCAGCCACTCAGATCAGCGCGCCGTTTCTTCCACCGGCAGGGATTCAATGCTCGCGTTCGGCAGCGGCACGCGCGCGTCGACGGCGATCACGGTATAGCTGTATCGCGTGCCGGGCATCACGGTCGCGTCGCGGTAGCGCGCTTCGAGGATCGGCGTCGCGGTCAGCTGCAGCGCCGGCTGCAGTGTGGCACTCCCCACCTCGCGGCGCAAGACCAGGTAACCACCCAGATCCAGCTCGCCGTTCGGATCCCAGATCAGGCTGATCGCGCCCTGAGCGGCGACCGCAGCCGGCGGCGCGGGCTGACCCGGCGGAAAAATATCGACCGGGGCAAAGCACGTCGGCGGCGATGATTCGCCGATCGTCGCGCCCCGCGCCGCGCGCACGGTGTAGCACCGCTCGCGCCCCAGCAAGGTCTCATCCGTCACCGTCGTCACGCGAGGCGCCGTGGTCGCGAGGACCACCGGCGATGGCGGTGGTCCGGCCGTCTTGACCGGCGGGAACTGCAGCGGGTCCGGCGCGAGATCGCGGTAGACGATGTAGCGGGTGGGGCCCGGCGGGAGCCTGTCATCCGGGACCACGGGCAGCGCCACCGCGGTGGGGTCGACGTCGTACGGCACCCCTTCCGCCGCCAGCGTGTCCTCAGCGACGAAGCCAATCAACCCGCCGGACGGTTCCCACTCGAGCGTCACCAGCGCCGGCGTGTAGGTCGCGCGCACGTTCGTCGGCGGCGTGGGAAGCGGGGTGAGGATCAGCCCCGCCTGGGCACCGGGCGGACCGTTGCGTCCGCGATCGGTGAATGGGATCGCCATGTAAAACCGCTGGAGCGGCAGCGTCACGATCGGAACGATCACGCCCGTGTCCGGTGGCGGCAGGCGTTGCCGTTCGGTCACCGGGTCGAGCGGGCCCTGGACGAGCTCGTCGGCGGTCAGGTGGTCGATCACCGTGACCGCGCCATCTGGAAGCGCGCCGAGCGCCGGGTTCCGCAAGGGGATGGGCGCACCCGGCTCCGGCGGCAGTACCGCCGGCGCAACCGGGATCGAGGCCACCACCGAGCCGAGCGTGGGCCACAGCAGGAGCGAGGGGGCCGTTCGCCCGGTGTAGCCGTAGACATCCACCCGCGCGATGTTGACGGGAAGCGACGAATCGACGTTGGTCGCGGGAATCGTGACGGTGACGTGGACCTCGCTGCCGCGGCGTTCGGCGGCGAGCTTGGCCACGGCGGCGGGGATTCGCACAAACGGCGCGAGCGGTGCGCTCTTCTTCCCGCACGCACCCGCGAGCAGACAGACGATGACCACGAGTGCCAGGCGGGCCCGATTCATTCCTAATCAGATGCTAACCCGGCAGCCTCCTCCCTGGCAGCTTCCATCGGCGAATCGGCGGCCATCCGGCGGCTGACATCGGCCGACTTGAAGCGGCGCACGTCGATGTGATGGCCGCGGACCTTGTAGTTGAGGATGCGCTCGGTGGTGTCGAGCATCCGCGCCGCCTTGGCGCGGTTGCCTCTCGTGGTCTTCAAGGCGTCCTGGATGAGATCGCGCTCGTAGGCGGCCACCGCGTCGCGCAGCGAGACATGGGTCACGGTGCCGGAAGCGTCGGCGGTCTGCAGCGAGGGCGGCAGGTGATGGGCGTGGATGACCGCACCGTCGCAGACCAGCACCGCGCGCTCGAGCGCGTTTTCCAGCTCGCGGACGTTGCCGGGCCAGTGGTAGCTCATGAGCATGTCGATCGCCGGGGTGGAGATGCGCTTGATGACCTTGCCGTGCTCGCGCGAGAACTTCTCCAGGAAGTGGTCGGCGAGCAGCAGCATGTCCGCCTTCCGGTCGCGGAGCGGCGGCACGAAGATCGTGAACACGTTGAGGCGGTAGTAGAGGTCCTCGCGGAAGGTGCCCTCCAGCATCGCCTTTTCCATGTCCTTGTTGGTCGCGGCAATCATGCGGACGTTCACCTTGACGGTGTCGGTGCCGCCGACGCGCTCGAACTCGCGCTCCTGCAGGACCCGCAGCAGCTTGACCTGGGTGCTCAGGTTGATGTCGCCGATCTCGTCGAGGAACAGGGTGCCCCCCTCGGCCAGCTCGAACCGCCCCTTCTTGCGCGCGACGGCGCCGGTGAACGCGCCCTTCTCGTAGCCGAACAGCTCCGACTCGATCAGAGTGTCGGGAAGGGCCGCGCAGCTGACCTTGACGAACGGCTTCTTGGCGCGGAGCGAGTTGTAGTGGATCGCGTGGGCGATCAGCTCCTTGCCGGTCCCCGATTCACCGCGGATCAGGACCGTGGTGTTGGTCTGCGCGACCTGGGCGACCTGCTCGTACATCTGCCGGGTGGGGCCGCTGGTGCCGATGATGTTGGAGAAGTCGTAGCGCTCGCGGAGCTCCTGCCGCAGGTGGGTGTTCTCGTCGAGCAGCCGGCGGCGCTCTTCCTCGACCACCCGCTGCACGTTGAGCGCCTGCGCGATCATCGAGCTGACGATCCCGAAGAACTTGACGCTGCTGTCGAAGTCGCGTTCGGACTTGAAGCGCAGGTCGACGCCGAGAGCGCCCACCGCCGAGCGCTGCATCATGATCGGCACGCAGACGAAGCTCAGCTCGTGGCGCACGCCCTCCCCCCGCCGGGCGGCGCGGTTCAGGAAATCTGGCTCGCGGCTGACGCGCGGCACCACGATCGGCTTGCCGCTTTCGACCACCTTGCCGGTAATCCCCTCTCCCAGCTTGTAGCGCACCGACCGCGCGCGATCGTCGAAGCCCTCGATCGCCTCGACGTGCAGCTCGCCTTCCCGCAGCAGCGTGACCATGCCCCGCACGACACCGTGATGGCGCATCAGGATGCCGATGACGCGGGTCATCCCGGCCTTGAGGTTGAGCGTCCCCGAGAGCGCCTGGCTCGCCTCGAGCAGGGTCGACATCCGGCGCGCATCACGCGTGCCGATCGCAGCATCAGGTCCTGACTTCGGGGGCATTCGTGGTCTCCTTCATTCCGCTATATTCCGCCCCAGTGTAGCGCGGAGGCAATACCACTTTCTTGTAGTAACGAATATATGTCGCGACAAATTTGTCTGACAGACATCTGAAAACAGGCCGAATCCATCCTTTTTCAACGGAAAACTGGATGGCTAACAAGGGAAGGACGACGGGCGCACAAAGCGCCGCCGCGCGGGACATGGGCGATCGGGTCTGGCGCGAGTTCGTGGGGGCGGCGGGCGACTAGAAGGTGAAAGGGAAAAGGTTAAAGGATGTAGCGGGAGAGATCTTCGTTCTTGACGATGTCCGCGAGCATGCGCTCGACGTAGGCCTCGTCGATGGTGATCGCCTTGGCGCCGAGGTCGGGGGCGTCGAAGGAAATCTCGTCGAGCAGCCGCTCCATCACGGTGTGCAAGCGCCTGGCGCCGATGTTCTCGGTGATCTCGTTCACCCGCGCCGCGAAGTCGGCGATGCGGTTGACGGCGTCGGGCGTGAACGTCAGCGTCAGGTCCTCGGTGCCGAGCAGCGCGACGTACTGCTTCACCAGGGCGTTGCGCGGCTCGGTGAGGATGCGGACGAAGTCGTCGCGGGTCAGCGGCTCGAGCTCGACCCTGATCGGGAAGCGGCCCTGAAGCTCGGGGATGAGGTCCGATGGCTTCGAGACGTGGAATGCGCCCGCCGCCACGAACAGGATGTGATCCGTCTTGACCATCCCGTGCTTGGTGTTGACGGTCGTCCCCTCGACGATCGGCAGGATGTCGCGCTGGACGCCCTCGCGGCTCACGTCCGGCCCCCCATGTCCGCCGGCGGCGCCGTCGCGGCTCGCGATCTTGTCGATCTCGTCGATGAAGATGATGCCCGCCTGCTCGACCCGCTGGACGGCCGTCCGCGCCACCGAGTCCATGTCGAGGAGCTTCCCCTGCTCTTCGGCCACGAGCGTCTCGAGCGCCTCGGGCACCTTGAGGCGGCGCGTCTTGGTGCGCCCCTGGAACATGTTGCCCATCATGTCCTTGAGGTTGACGCCGATCTCCTCGACCGATGAGCCGGTGACCACCTCGAACGACGGCATCCCCGTCTCACGCACCTCCAGCTCGACGATCCGCTCGTCGAGGCGGCCGTCGCGGAGCTGCTCGCGGATGCGCTCGCGCGTGCGCGTCGCCTGCTCGCGGGACGCGCCGGGATCCTCGCCGGGGACCGCTTGCCGCATGGGCGTGGGCGGCAGCAGGAGATCCAGCAGGCGCTCCTCGGCAGCCTGCTTCGCCTTGCCCTGGACCTCCTCGGCCTTCTCGGCGCGCACCATGTCCACGGCGAGCTCGACGAGGTCGCGCACCATCGACTCGACGTCGCGCCCGACGTAGCCGACCTCGGTGAACTTCGAGGCCTCGACCTTGATGAAGGGCGACTGCGCCAGCCTGGCCAGCCGCCGCGCGATCTCGGTCTTGCCGACGCCGGTCGGGCCGATCATCAGGATGTTCTTCGGCGTGACCTCGTCGGCGATCTCCTGCGGCAGCCGCTGGCGGCGGATGCGGTTCCGCATCGCGATCGCCACCGCGCGCTTCGCCTTGGCCTGGCCAATGACGAACTTGTCGAGCTCGGCCACGATCTCGCGCGGGGTGAGCGCGTCGACAGCAGTCGCCGTTCGCTCGGGAAGGACAATAGCCATGCGCGCGCTACAACTCCTCGATGGTCAGGTTCGGGTTGGTATAGATGCAGATCTCGGCGGCAATGCTCATCGCCTCCTGGGCGATCTGCCGCGCGTCGAGCGGGCTGTGGCGCGCGAGCGCCCGGGCTGCCGCCATCGCGAACGGTCCGCCCGAGCCGACCGCGACGATGCCGTCGTCGGGCTCGATGAGATCGCCGGTGCCGGAGAGCAGGAATGTCGATTTGCGATCGGCCACGATCAGCATCGCCTCGAGGCGGCGCAGGAGACGGTCGGTGCGCCAGTCGCGCGCCAGCTCCACGGCCGAGCGTTCGAGGTTGCCGCGATACTGTTCGAGCTTCGCTTCGAAGCGCGAGAAGAGCGCGAACGAGTCGGCGGCCGACCCGGCAAACCCCGCGACGATCGAGTCGTTATAGAGGCGGCGAATCTTCCTGGCGCTCTGCTTGAGGACGGTATTGCCGAAGGTCACCTGGCCGTCGCCCGCGAGCACCGTCCGATCCTGGTGCCGCACCGCCAGGATGGTCGTCGCGTGCATGGCCGGGAGCATTCAGCCAGTATATAGATCTCAAAAAGAGAGCACGCCGCCGTGACCGTCCGCGAGGACGGATGACCGGCGGAGCTGCGGATGTTTCGCTGAAACTCTTAGGATTTTCACCGTCAGGCCGTGGCAACACTGTTGCTGAGATGAGACCCGGAGGAAGATCCCCGATGCTCCCGATTGCATTATTCGTCGCCGCCGCGCTGCTCGCCGCAACCCCGGGGGCCTTGGCGCAGGACGCGCCGCAAGATCAGCCGGTCGAACCGGTAGCACGTCCGGCCGTGCCGGAACGCCGGCAGGCCATTCCGCGGTCCGAAGCCCCACGTCCGGCCCCGGCACCGCGCGTCGAAGTGCAGCCCGCCGAGGCGCCGCAGCCCGCGCAGGCGGAGGCGAGCGGCGAACAGCAGCGCCGCGCCGAGCCGCGCACCCGCGCGCGGGGCGACAACCCGCCGGTCGGCACCGCGGTGCCGCGGGCGCAGGGCCGTCGAGACGAACCGCGGCGAGCGCCGGACCCGCCGCGCGTGGCGGAACGTGGCCGTCCCAACGTGCGTTCCGGTGGCCGCACCGTCTACGCGCCGCCGGTCTACAACAACTATTACTACTACCCGCGCCGGAACTATCCCTACGGCTACGGCGCCTTCGGCCTGGGCTACTTCTACTACGACCCGTACCAGTGGTATCCGAACAACTACGCGTACAGCGGCTATGGCTATCCGGGCTATTACCCCGGCCAGGGCTACGGCGGCCCGGGCTACGACGTGTTTGACATCGGACAGGTGCGGCTGCGCGTGACCCCGCGCCATGCCCAGGTATTCGTGGATGGATACTTCGCCGGCGAAGTGGATGACTACGACGGCATCGCGCAGGCGCTGAAGCTCGAGTCCGGGCCGTACCGCTTCGAGATCGTCGCGCCCGGTTACGAGCCGCTGGAGTTCGACATCCGGGTCATCCCCGGCGAGAAGATCACCTATCGCGGTGATCTGAGGCGACTGCCCTAGCAGTAAGCGGTAGGCAGTAGACAGTAGGCAGTGCGAACGTTTGCTGCCTACTGCTTACTGCCTACTGTGAACTACGGGCTCTAAACAACAGGTAGACCGGAATGCCTGCCGCGATGATGAGCGCTCCGGCGCCGATCGCGGCAGGACCGCTGTACAGGCTGTTGACCAGAATCGCAGCGCTCACGACCATGTAGATCCCCGGCGCCAACGGATAGCCCCAGGCGCGGAACGGGCGCTCGGCGTCGGGCTGCTTGGCCCGCAGGACGAAGAGCGCCAGCACCGCCACCCCAGAAAACAGGATGATCGCAAACCCGGTGTAGTTGACCAGGGCGTCCGCCTTTGCGGTGAGGACCAGCACCGAGCTCCACGCCGCCTGCGCGAGAATCGCGGTCGCGGGCGTGCGGTAGCGCGGGTGGATATTCGCCGCGCGCCTGAAGAACACGCCGTCGCGCGCCATCGCGAAGTAGACCCGCGGCCCCGCGAACGACATCGCGCTGATGCTGGCCAGCAGGCTGATGATCGACACGACCGCCATGATGTTGCCTGCCACCGATCCCAGCAGCTGGTCGGCGATGAAGTCCAGCATGCTGCCCCGAATCTGCGCGAGCTCCCCGACCGGCACGACGTAGAGGTAGAGGACGTTCAGCAGCAGGTAGAGGGCAATGACCGCGGAGGTGCCGAGCGCCAGCGCCCGCGGCACGTTGCGGCCGGGCTCGCGGATCTCCTCCGCGACGTACGCCGCGGCGTTCCACCCGGAGTAGGTGAACATCACCGGGATCAGCGCCAGCAGCCAGCCGCCGATCGCCACCGGGCCTGCGGACTGCGTGACGTTCGCGACATCCCCCTGGCCGAATGAGAATCCGAGCGCGACGAACAGCACCAGCGCCGAGACCTTGAGGACTGCCAGGATGTTGCCGACCAGCCGGCCCTGCCCGACGCCGCGCAGGTGGATCCAGGCCATTCCAAAGATTGCCGCGATCGCGACGACGCTCTGGGGCGAGACGCTGATGACGATGGTGCCGGGAATGATCGGGATGGAGAGAAACGGGGTGCTGTTGCCCGCGGCGGGGATGAAGCGCCCCAGGTAGAACGCCAGGACGACCGCGCTGGTGGCGATCGCCCCCGAGAACCCGGCGACAAACGACGTCCATCCGGTGAGGAATGCCGCCAGTGGCCCAAACGCTTCGCGGAGATAGACGTACTCGCCACCGGCCTTGGGACGCAGCGCCGCGAGCTCCGCGTAGGCCATCGCGCCCGCGAACGCCAGCAGTCCGCCCGCTACCCACGTCGACAGGAACAAGAGGGCGTTCGGGACGGCCATCGCGATCTGGGGTGGCGTAAACAGAATGCCGCCGCCGATGACGTTGGAAACGATGATCGCTGCCGCGTCGAGAGGACCGAGCCGGCGCTCGAGGACGTTCTGTGAGGGGACGACGGTGGTTGTCACGCGCGGATTATACGTTTCGCGCGTCAACTCCCAACGCCCAAACGAACCAACGCCCAAATGTTTGGGAGTTGGCCGCTTGGGAGTTGGGAATTATTCGGTGAGGAGCTGGCGGTCGATTTTGAAGGTGCCCATCTTCGCCCACGTCCGCGAACCATGCTTGCCAAAGATGTCCACCGTGGCGTCGATGAACTCCCGGTTCTTGAGCATCTGCAGGCGCGACTGGGTGCCGGTGTATCCCAGGGTTCCACGCAGCACGATTGGATTCGACGTGGCGGCGCCGACGAGTTCGTCCGAGCCGATGGCGCGGATGAAATGCTCGCCCCAGACCACCGCGGGTTCGTTCGAGCGGTGGAAGATGGCGTTCATCTGCACGCCCGAAATGGGTTCCTGGGAGATGTTCTCGAGGCGGATGGAGATGCTCGGGACCAGCTTGTTCTTGCCGTCGGCCATGATGCCGGCGTCGTACCAGCCGGAGTGGACACCTGTGATCCGGAGGTCCTGCTGGACGTCGCGGGAGCGGCAACCGGCGATCAGCAGCACCGCGAGCAGCGGCAGAACCAGGCGCCTCGTCATCAGGAAATTGTATGCCACCTGCCCTGTAAGACACCGGCGCAAGCAGGAATGTTCCGGACGTCTTCGCCCCTTCGCGATCTTCGTGTCCTTCGTGCTCCTAGAATTCTCGAACCTCGACGCGCTTTCGGACCTCGTCCTCGGTCATCTTCTGCGCGCGATAGGCGGCGAGGTCGCTGCCCTTGATGCGCAGGACGATGGTCGTGACCTCGGACGGATCGCCTGGCATGAAGCGGTCCACCTGGATGTTGTCGCGGGCGGCAACCGTGAGCCACTCCTCGGGACCGACCATCAGCGGCGCGCTGTTCTCGATCATCGCGTCGATCAGCGCGCCCTTCACTTCCTGGGTATACGCCTCGCTCGGGTCCATCAGCAGTCCGGCATCGGGTAGCGGGGCCAGGGGGGCCAGCGCCGGGGCGGTGCCGATCGTCTGCGCGCTGACGGTCCCCGGACGCGGCGCCTGCGCGATCATCTCGGGCGTCGTCGGCCCCACGGGACCGACCTGCTGCTGGACGCGGCGGAGGGTCCGCTCGAACTCCACCCGCACGCGTTCATCGGGATGCGACTGGATCTGCGCGCGCATCGCCGCAAGGTCGCGCGCCAGCAGCGCCGAGCTCTCGTTCATCGTCCGAAGCGACCACGCCATGCTGCGCCGCAGCGCGGGCACTTCGACGTCGAACAGGACGCCGTAGCCTTCGAGCCGGAATCCGCGGACCTGGGGCGCGCCGCTCAGCAGCAGCATGTCGTCGGGCATCACGGAGCGGACGCGCTGGCGCAGGCTGTCGACGCCGATCTGCACCGCGCGCTCGAGGACGCCTTCCATCATGAAGACCTTCTGCCGCGCCTTCACCTGTTCCGCATCGCCCTGCTGCGCCGTCTGCGCCGCGACGCTGCCCGCCACGCCGAGGACGAGCGCCACACCGAGAATCGTCCGTTTCACCACGTTCCCCCTGCTTGCCACGCCGGGTCCGCAGGACCCGGCCTACTGCCTACCGCCTACTGCCAACTATCGTTGCTGCGACACCCGCATCAAGTACTGCAGCGTCTGCTGCTGCCTGGCGATCTCGGCTCCCGTCGTCCCTTCCATCTCGCCGAGCACCGATCGCACGTTCTGGAGATCCACCCGCCGCTGGGAATCCATTTCGCGCACGACCTGCTGGGTCCTGAGCGCCAGCTCGCGCTGCTGGCGCTGCTCGCTCTCGTCGATCAGGGCGCGGACGCGCGCGAGCAACTGGCCTTCGGACGCGGTTGGTGCGCCCGCGGCCTGAACCGGCGCAGACACGCGCATTCGCGACATCTCCCCGCGCCACTCCCCACGGAGCCGCTCCTCGAGCGCGGCCAGGTCGCTGGCCGACACGCTGGTCGCAGCCGGCGTGGACGCGCCCGCCTGCTCGGTGGTGGTCGCCGGCAGCGCCCCCACCGTGGACGCGGGATCTTCTGGGTACACCGCTTCTGAAAACACTGTCCCGCGCAGAACTCCAAGTGACAGCCCCGCGGCGAAAATCGCGGCCGCCGCGGCCATCTGCGCCCACGCGGGCATCGGGTGGCTCCACCATGGGCCCGGCTTCAGGGCTGATTCCTCCGAGTGGGCCACTGGTTCCGTGCTCAGGGTGTGGGCCGGAGCCCTGACGACCTGAAAGCCGAGCTCGACCTCCGGCGGCGTCCATGCGGCCAGCTGCAGCCGGGTGGCGCCGAGGGCCGCGAGCTCCGCGGTGCACGCCGGGCAGATCGCGAGATGCGATTCGATCGCGCGCTTCTCCCCTGGCCCGCACTCTCCGTACATGAACCCGACCAGTGCCGGGTTGTCTCCACACTCAAAGGTTTCAGTCATACGCGTTTCACCAACTGCGGCGCTCTGTCGTTCTTTTCCAGGTGACGCCGCAGCACGTTCAATCCCTGGTACAGCCGCGTCTTCACCGTGCTGAGCGGCACTCCCTGCATGTCCGCGATCTCCTGGAACGTCATCCCGTGGTACTCCTTCAGGACGATCGCGGTGCGCTGTTCCTCGGGCAGGAGCTTCATCGCCTCCGCGACAACCTCGCTCAGCTCCTTGCGCTCCACCAGGTCCTGGATCGACTCAACCGGCCCTCGCTCCGAGGCCATCTCGATCGGGTCGATCCCTTCCGGCATCTGGACCGTCGGCGCGCGCCGCTGCTTGCGCATCCAGTCGCGGCATAAATTCAGGGCGATCCGGTAGAGCCACGAGGAGAATTTCGCCTCTCCCTTGAACCCGGGGAGCGCGCGGAACGCGCGAAGGAAGGTGTCCTGGCACACATCGCGCGCGTCCTCCTCGCGGCCGATGACGCGGTATGCCAGGGCATAGATCGGCCGTTCCCATCGGAGGATGAGTTGATTGAAGCTGTCCTGGTCGCCGCCCTTCGACCGGGCGACGAGCTCTTCATCGGTCCAGGTCATTCAGGAGAACCGGGTTTCCTTGTCCAGACACTTGGTAAGACGGCGGCCGGGGCGATGTGGCTGTATCCCCGATCTTATGACGCAATTTCCTCTCTCCGCGGCCCCTAGCAGGCTGCTGAAAAAATGACTGGCGACCACATATCTATGTCCATGTGCAGGCTTCAGCGGTGGCACGTGGTCCACGCGGCCGCGTCGTCGGGGTACTCACGCGGGTCTCGCCAGCAGCGTGCGCAGCCGGATCAGGTTGTAGGC
>CANIBQ010000012.1 GCA_947465645.1 Acidobacteriota bacterium
ACACGAAGACGGACCGCGGCGTCAGCCGCAGACGGTTCCTCAAAGACGGCGCCACCGTTGGTGTCGGTGCCACCGCGCTGGCGGGAATCTCGACGCACGAGGCCACGCTCGAAGCACAGCGCCCGGCGAGATGGGACAAGGCCGCCGACGTGGTGATCGTCGGTGCCGGGGCCTCCGGTCTCTGCGCGGCGATCATCGCCCGCGACCAGGGCGCCTCCGTGTTGGTCGTCGAGCAGAACACCGACATCGGCGGGCATGCGATGGTCAGCGGCGGTCGCGTGCCGCTCGGCGGCGGCCACAGCCTGCAGAAGAAATACGGCGTCAGCGACTCCGCCGAACAGGTCTACCGCGATCATACGGGTCCGAAAAACCTCGCCTTCCGCTACAGCGATCGAGACCTCGTGCGGGTGTGGGCGGATGAGAACGTGCCGACGATGGAGTTTCTGCTCCAGAACGGCGTGAAGTTCTACGAGCGTGAGCCCGAGATCGTCAACGGCGGAACGGTGCCGCGACTCTTTCGAACCGAGGTGTTCTCAGAGGATCTCAAGGAGACGATCGCCGGCAATCCCGGGTCGGGGCTGGTGAGACCGCTCGAGAAGAGCGCGAAGGCCAAAGGCGTCGAATTTCTTCTCGGCCACACGCTCACGCGCATCGTTCGCGAAACACCTTCTTCGGGACCGGTTCACGGCGTCACCGCGACCTCGCAAGGCCAACCTGTCAACATCCAGGCGCGGAAGGGCGTCATCATCGCCACCGGTGGCCACACCAGCAACGTGGAATTCAGGCGCATCTTCGATCCACGCCTGACCGAGGAGTACCAGGTCGCCGGCGAGCCGTGGACGAAGCAGCCGGCGGACGGCGAGCTCCTGGCGATGGCGATCGGCGCGAGCCTGTGGGCGACCGGTAACCAGACGGGTGAACACGGCTCCCCCATCACCAAGACACGGCACATCGGCTGCCGCTACGGGTACGTCAACCTTCGCTGGCCGGCGGGCAGTCCCATGTTCTCGCTCGCGGGTGCCTCGGGGCTCACCGTCAGCAATTTCCAGGACGTCATCCTGGTCAACCAGGGCGGGCAGCGCTTCTGGAACGAGATGGACAATTCCTTCGCGTTCCTCACCGCCTGCCTGAGCCGCCACGGCAACGGCGCCGCGGGCGGCAGATCGGAAAACGGCGGCGGTCCGATCTGGGCGATCTTCGACGCCGACGCCGTCGCGCGCGAGAAGTGGGATCCGAAGCCGCCGAATGTGGATCCGAAGGGATGGTTCTTCACCGCCGACACGCTCGGCGAGCTGGCCGGGAAGATTGCCAATCCATACCAGCACCAGCCGATATCGGGGCGGGTGCTCGAAGAGACCGTCGCGAGATACAACTCGTTCGTGGACGGCGGCAAGGACGCGGATTTCGGCAAGCCGACGCCGATGTTCAAGCTCCAGAAGCCGCCGTTCTACGCCGCCTGGTCAACGCCCATCCTCCACGACACGCTGACGGGACTCCGCATCAACGGCAAGTGCCAGGTGATCGATCTTCGAGGCCAGGCCATTCCCCGGCTCTATGCGGCCGGCGAGTCCGCCGGCGGCTTCGCGCTCCACGGCCTGCCGCGCGTCACGGTCTTTGGGCGGATCGCCGGGCGCGAGGCGGCTCGTGCCACCACGTGACGGCGACGACGTTCACGAGCTGACGCTTGCCGTCTGGGACCTGCCGTCGCCCGTGGTGACCGGCCGGCCGCTGGCCCTCAAAGTGGGCGCGAAGTGTTCGCACGACTGCGACCTGACCGGCGCGCCGGTCGAGATCCGGAACGATGCGGAAGCCGTGGTGGGCAGCGGCACGCTCGGGCCGACGCCGTGGGCCGGCACCAGCGCCCTCTACTGGACCGGCGTGGAGCTCACCGGCCCTGACCCCGCCGGGCCGGCCTGCCTGACGGCAAGCATCGCCGCGGTGGAAGGCCGCCTTCATCCGATCGCGTCTTCGACGTTCCGATTCGTCGTCGTCAATCCGCCTGAGCACGTGGTGACGCTGAGGGTGACCAACAGAGAGACCGGCACCGGCGTGGTGGGCGCGGAAGTGCGTTGCGGACCTTTCAGGGCGGCGACCGATGAGGAAGGCGTGGCGTCGATCGAGCTGCCCTCCGGCGCGTTCGAGGTGACCGCGTGGAAAGCTGGCTACGACGCGGCCTCGACGTCGGTGAACGTGGCCGGCCGCGTCAGCGTCGAGCTCGCCCTCGATGTCGAGCCCGTTGCAGAGGAGCCGTACTGGATGTGAGGGGCTATGGCTCCTTCAGGGTTCACCTGATTGCCGGCGGCAGGCCGTAACCAGCGACCGGGAGGTTGGCCCTGAACCAGATGACGATGTCGGCCTGGAGCTCGGGCTGCTTCTCGAACATCGACGCTGCGTGTCCTGCGTCCTTGAGCATCTCGACGCGGCTGCTCTGGTGGGACGATAAGCTGACAATCTTCTTGATCGAGGCGGCGGCGTCAGTGTCCTCCTCGCTGGCGACGCCGAGTATAGGAAGACTCGCCGCACTCTTGATGTGAGCCTCGCCGTCGGCGTCCGTGCCGCCCGAGAGCAGCACCAGCGTTCGGATCTGCTCGTGGCGGCGCGCCGCCCCGATCGCCTGATTCACACCGCAACTCCCCGCAACCACGGCGAGCGCTCTGGGATTGACCGTGCCCTGCGAGACCAGGAACTTCAACGCCGCCTCGACGTCGCCTGGCATCAGTTCGGTGATCTTCTGACGCTGCGACGCGAAGTCGGTGTACGCGCCGCCTTTGCTGCCGCCGAAGCCTCGGAAATCGAGCGCCAGCACCGTGTAGCCGGCAGTGCTCAGCATCGTACCCAGGTCGTCGTAGATTGCCCTGTCTGCGTTGCACTGGTGCAGCAGCAGGATTCCCGGACCGCCCCTGCCGGTCGAATGCAACGTGCCCTTCAACGTGAATCCGTCCGCGGCGCTGAAGGTGACCTCCTTGCTGTCGGCCGCCACCGTGGCAGCGCCGACCAGGGACAGTGCAAGCGCCAGCATCACCCTCTTCATCGCGAGCTCTCCTGTTGATCCGCCGAAAACGCCAGCAGGACGTTTCCCGGAATGATTCCGCCGTGGTGCGAGTAGCCAGAGTTCACAAACAGCATGCCGTCTACGATTGCCGGCCCTCCGTTGCTGATCGACCCGCCATTACTGGTCACACCGTTGACCGTCGTGAAATCCCGCGCCGTGTCGGACTCCCAGAGCAGGCTGCCGTCCGCGGTCGAATAGCCGCGCAGCCGGCCGTCCATGGTGCCCGAAAACACTGCGCCCGGAATGACGGTGAGAGCCGCGACTTGAGAAGGTTTGCACGGCGACTTATTCACGCAGCCGGCCCCGGGCACCTTCCAGACGACCCGGCCGCTGGCGAGATCCACCGCCGAGAGGCCGCCGCTGGCCTCGGGTTTGGCGGTGTCGAAGTAGGCATCCGCGGCGTAGACGTTGGTGCCTTCGACGGCCGCACCCCAGAACACACCGCCCCCGGTGGCGCCCCTGGCGACCACCTGCTGCCAGACGATCGCGCCGTCGCGGTCGGGGTCGAGAGCATACAGGGTTCCCGACTTGTTACCCGCCACGATCAGCTGGCGGCCACCGGCGAGGTCAACCAGCATCGGGGAGCCGGGAAAGTCATAGTCCGGCGCTTCGGCGTCCGGACACACCGCAGCCTCACGATTAGGGCTCCGGCAGCTTCCGTTCCACACGTCCTCCCGGACGACCTGGGTGATCCATCTGATGCGGCCGGTCGTCATGTCGAACGCGACGATCGCGTCGGATGCCTCCGTGGCGGGTGGAGAGTAGTTGTTTCCGGTTCCGACGTAGAGCGCATTCCGCCTGGGATCGATCGTCGGCGCGTTCCATATCGGCACCCCCGACGGACCAAACAACTGGGTACCGAGGCTGTTCTTCTGCGTCGGCTTCGCGGGATGCGGGATCGTGTACGTCTTCCAGATCACCCGACCCGTAGCCCGATCCAGGGCGACCATGCTGCCGCGAAACTGACAGCAGACGTACCGCGGATCGCCGACCTGTGATTCCTCCCGCGAGGCGACCGGCACGTACAGGCGATCCTGATAGAGCTGCGGCGCACCTGTGATGGCCGCATGAGCGTGGTCTTCTATCCTGGTCTTCCACAGGAGCCGGCCGGCCACGGCGTCGATCGCGTAGACGTGTGCCGCCTGATCGCCGAGATACGCGGTGATCGTGCCGTCGGCCCGCTCGTCGACGGTCACGGCGGTTCTCACACCCGCTTCAGTTGCGATTGTCCAGTGGACGCAGCCGGTCCTGGCGTCCAGCACGTACAACTCGCCCTCCGGGGTGGCGACGTACACGCGACCGCCGACGACCACAGGGTGGGTGCCCGCCGAACTGGCGCCGGGCAGGCCGAAGGCCCATTTCAGCTTCAGCTTCGGCACGTCCGCGGCGCTCATCCCCGCCGCGTGCGACGGCTGGAAGCGCAGGTTCTGCAGGCTGTTTCCCCAGCCGTTCCACACCGAACGGCCCTGCGAACCGGCGGTTGCCGCCACGCCGGCTTTGCAGAAGGCTGACTGCGACAGCGTTTCAGCGGGTGCGAGCGGTCTGCCGGACAGGTACTCGGCCAGCACGCGGCGCTGGGTGCGGCTCCGTTCGGCCGCGCGCGCCTTCATCGAGCCCGTTTCGAGCGCCTGGAGAATCTGCTCCGGACGCATCCGGTTCAAGACGTCGCGTGATGGCGCGCCGGTGGATGCCGACTCGTGGCAGGTCGCGCAGTACGTCTCGAAGAGCGTCGCGCCGTCCTGTGCGCGCGCCTGACCGCAGAGCGCGAACAGGCTGAGCCCGACGCCGAAGGAGCCGACCAGGACAGACCGGATCATCCCTCAGCGCTCCTGGATGGCATTCTTCTCGTCAACCTCTCTGGGAACGAGGAAGCCCATGTTGGCCGTCCCCATTTCCTCCCAGCTCTGATTGCCGTAGTACACCCACTTTCTCGGGTCTGGGTTGTAGCGGTTGGCGGTCGAGTTGTCGTAGACGAACTGGGTTTCGATTCTCGACCCCTTGGGGATGAGTTTGGAGGTCCGGTAAGTAAGCTGCCAGTTGAAGTCGTAGCGGGGAACGTTGAGGATGACCTCCTCACGCCCGTCCGGATAGAACAACTTGTATTGGACGCTCTTGCCGCGCTGATGCGCGTGTGGGCGGAACCAGACAAGCTCCACGTCGCGAAGAATGTTGGTCACCGTGAGCGGCGCCACATAATTGGGTTCGAGCGGCGGAATCGCCAGTTGCGTAATCCCCGACTTGCGGGCGACAGGCGCGGCGTTTGACTCATCGCCGGTCTGGTGGAGCACTCGCTTGGCGGGCGGCTCCTTGGCGACCGTGAATCCAATCTTGCTGCGATCGGTCACCCCGAGGCCATTCGGCGTGTAATGAAAGCTCACGGTCATGTCCGATCCCGCCGGGACGAACACGGCCGCGTTCACCGGCCGGTAGTCCTCGTACGGGAGTCCCGGCAGGTAGCAGAAGTGATTACCGCCATGCTGGACGAGCGAGCGCCCGTCGCGGCGCTTCACCTCGGTGCTTCCGACCTTCCGCCAGTAGACGACGCCATCCTCTTCGCTGGTACCGCGCAGCGTCACGCCGCTGTCGTCGCGCGGCAGGTCGATCCATTCGAACTCGTTGTACGGCCTCGTGGGTACGCGCTCCACGATCGCCATGCACAGGTGATGTACGACCTCCGGCGAGCCAGGCAGGATCTCTACCGATGTGACCCAGGTGTCCTCCTTGAAGGGAGCGGGAAACGCGACCCGCACCCATTCGATCACGCCGGTGGCGGGAACCTCGTAGGGCGGCAGCTCGAATGCCACGTCCGGCTCGATCTGAAAGCCGCCTTCCGGCCAGTGGAGCGGTGCCGGTGCATCCTTCGGATCGCCCGCGGGCGCACCGCTGTCCGCCCAGGCCACGATGGTGTCGACCTCCGACTGTTTCAGCGAGCGATCGTTATTGAAGTGGCCGTACTTCGGATCGGCGAACCACGGCGGCATCTTTCTCGCGACGATGGCGTTCTTGATGGCTCGCGCCCAGGGCCTGACCTCCTGGTAGGTGCGCATCGGGAACGGGCCGATCTGACCCGGCCGATGGCAGCTCTCGCAATTCTTCTGGAGGATGGGCAGCACGTCCTGGTGGAACGTGACCGGCGCGGCCGAACGCCCCGCAGTGGCATCCTGGCCGGCGTAGATCACACCGATCCACGACAGGAACAGAAGACCGGCAACCAGCACAATCCTGTTGGTCATTTTTGCGTCCTCGATGCGATCAGAAATTCAGTTGGCCAACGACCTTGGCAAAGCGAGCATTCAGGATACTCTGAGGCTGCAGCCAGCTCGCATACCGACTGTTCACCTGCAGCACGGCGTTCCCATTGAGCGCATTGTACAGATCGACGCCGGCCGTGAACCGGGTTCGGCCGAAACGCAGGATTTTGGCGATACGCACGTCGAGCTGGTTCAGCCGCTCTCCGTACATCGAACGCGGTTCGATGAGGCCGACCGTCACGTTGGACGCACCGCCAGAGAGATTCCGCCCGAGCGACGGTCGAACATCGGCATTCGTCGCCGTGTACACCGCAGCGATCTCGGGACCAGGCAGGCTCTGGAATGTTGCCGTCAACTGGACATCCACGCGGGGAACCGTCAACGTGCCGAGCAGCTTGAGCTGCGTCAGGAACGTCCCTTCAACACGACAGTAGAGCTGGCTTGGATTGAATGCCGGGAGAGCCGCGCCTCTCGTCGGCGGCTGCGGGCCGGCAGACGTGACGACGTCGCAGTTGTCGGTCGTCTGCCGCCCCGTGCTCGTGCCCCCCTGGAGCAGCAGCCCCGGACCAGGCCGTGCGTTCACCGTGACGTCGACGCCGTTCCAGTGTTCGATCTGCTTGCCGAAGTTGTCGGCGAAGGTCGCAATACCGTCGTAGGCCCGGCCGAACGCGTCAGGCTTCACGTCAACAAGCCCGCTGACGACGTAGCCTCCGCCGCCGGGCAGCCGTGAATCGGCCGGCGCCGTAATGCTGAATGCGTCGAAGTCCGCCGCCGTGTACGCGCGATTCTGGGTGACGATGAAGTTGTCGAACCATGTCCGCCAGTACTCCATCTCCACCGAGACCCGCGGCAGGATTTCGCGTTGAATGCCGGCGACGAACTGCCAGTTGTTCCGGCGCCGGTTCCAGCCATTCAGGATCTCCGGGTCCACCGCCAGGGCAGGACGAATGGCGCCGAAATTCGCGTCCGACCATCGTCCGCACTCCCCGTTCGCCGCCGGATCGGCCAGGACGCAATCGGGCACGAAATTGCGGTTCGCATCGTTCCACGAACGATTGGTCGAGGTGATGAGCAGGTTCAGCGGTGACATGTTCGTGAACATCGTTCCGCTGACGGCTTCGCCCGCCAGGTACTTGCCGAAGCTGGCCTTCAGCGCCGTCTTGGCATCGCCGAACAGATCGACGGCGACACTGATTCGCGGCGACACGTCATGCCACTTCGGACCATCGGTCTCAGGGAACTGAATCGTGCGATTCGGCGTGTATACCGTGGGACCGACGCCCTGCTCGGGGAACGTGAGGCTGAAGTAGTCGTAGCGAAGACCGCCGGTCACCGTGACGCGGTCGACCGTCCATCGATCCTGGACGAACAGCCCGTGGTCGGCGTCCATGTCGGCCACCGCCGTGTGCGGCAGCGCGAACAGGGTCACCTGGTTGGGCACGCCGTTGTTGAAGCGGAACGACAGCGGCGCATCGATGGCACGCGACAGCATCTCGCTGCTGCCCCATTTCCCGGAGAAGCCGACCTTCAGCGCATGGGCACCGGTGATATAGGACGCCACCGCGCGCGCGTCAAGCGTGCGGAGCCACAGATCGCCGGTCGAAGGGGACGCGCGGTACCGCAGGCCGGTTGACTGTTCCAGCACCTCCACGAGGTTGCGGCTCGCAGGGAAGTAGGCGTTCTCGGCGATGCGCACGTACTCGACCGCGCGGCGGTACGCGGTGGCCTCGAGCAGGAGCCGATTGCTGACAGGCGCCGTCCACTCCGTCCAGAACTGCTTGTCGTAGGTGCCAGTCCAGTTGCCCATGTTGGCTTCGGGTGAAACGCTGGCGCCCAGGCCTCGCGGGCAGTCGCAGATGTCCGCAAAGTCATACATCGCGGCAAGCTTGTTCTTCGGCGTCGCCTGCCACGTGACCCGGCCGCTGAATTGCGGGACCGTGTTGCGGTTCGACGCGGGGCCGGCGCTCGTGTCGGGCTGGTAGGTCCAGGCGTTCGGGTTTCCGGCGTTGGCATTGAAAAACACCGGCACGTAGTTGAATGCGCGGGCGTAGCGCCCCGAGCCGTGAAACCACAGCCGATCGCGGCGGATAGGTCCGCCGAACGCCGGATTCACGTCGAGGAGCTGTTCGATTGAATCCGGCGCGCCCAGGCCCCGATCCTTCAGATCCTGCGAGAGGTTGTTGCCCTGCATCGAACCGTTCGAAAACGCCGTGAGGAAGGAGCCGCGGAAGGTATTGCCGCCGTCGCGGGGAATCAGCGTGATATTCACGCCACCTTGACTGTGCTCCACGCCGGTCCCGGCGGTGTTGACGACGACCTCCTGGTAGGCCTCGAGGTTGTACGCGCCGTGCGCCGTTCCGGTGCCGACGGTGTTCGACGCCCCGGCCGTGGCGATGCGGTTGTCCGGCACGCCGCGCACCGTCAATACTCCGCCGGCAGTCGAACCGTCACCGGAGGTTCCTCCCACGTCCTGCACCGGTCTCGAGATGCCCGGCACCAGGGCGGCCATGAAGGTCGGGGAGCGACTGGCCGGGACGGCTTCCAGCACCTCCTGAGACAGCACACGCTGGCGCACGGCGCTCTGCACGTCGAGCACCGGTGATTCGCCGCTGACCGTGACGGTTTCTTCCAGGGCACCGACGCGCATCTCGACGTTCACCGTCGCCACAAACGATCCCGTCAATTCGATGCCTTCTCGGCGCACGGTGGAAAAGCTCGGGAGGGAGAACGTCACTACGTACGTTCCCGGGCGCAACTGCTCGATGCGGTACTGGCCCGTCCCATCGGTGACAACGGCGCGAACCCGCTCGATGAGGACTGGACTGGTGGCCTCAACTGTCACGCCGGGCAGCACGGCACCCGACGTATCTCGGACGGCGCCGGTGATCGACGCTTGTGCGTAGGCGTACTCATGGACAAACAGCGAGAAGCACAGGGCGAGCGCGAGCCGCAGAAATGAGCGCATTGTAATCTCCGTGTACAGGACAGGCGAGTGGTTCAAGATCTTCGGAAGCCCGCGCCGATTCGCAGGCGCGGCGGCACGTCGCCGCGGCCGTCGCGTCTTCCGGCGTCAGGGCCTTGGCGGCCACAAGCCGAGAGTCGGTCAGCGTGCCGCCCGCCCGGCCGGGCCGGGTTGTACGGTGACGTCGACATCGAACGTTGAGAACGCCATCCCGTCGCTGGCGATCGCGCGCAGGCGGTACTGACCTGGTGCGCTGAAGCTGACCACGGTCTCGCCTTTTGCCGTGCCGGTCAGGAACGGTCCAATGGTCTCGGACTCGAATCGGACGGGTTCGACGCCTCGATACACGATCCACCGAAACCGTATACCAGGCTGGCGACGTCCCTTCGCCTGCTCCGCGGGCACCGTCGATTTTGGTCGTCCATCGTCCACGGCCGTCACGACCACCGTCGCGGTCTGTGGCAGTGTCACTGTCTGAGTTCCGGTACCGGAGATCGCTGGAGGACGGTTCTCGTCTTCGGTCTCCCGGTCATCGGCCCGGAGGAATAGAAACGGGTCCCGCGCATTACGCGAGATGAGATCAGCGTTCACTTCCCATTCCGGCTGCAGCCATGCCTTTGCCTGATTCGTGCGGCCCCTCGATCTCAACGTCCAGACGACGCGCTGCTCCTTGGGCCAGTCCTTCGGCACGACGACCTTCACCACCCACCATTGGCGTCCCGGATAGAAGTGCGTCGGCTGGCCGCGATCCGGACCTCCGTCAATGCTGTTGTCCGGGCCGATCTCAATATCGAGCTTCTCGGCCGCGTTTCGGTTGAGGTACCCGAAATAGAAGCTGTAAGAGCCATCCGTATTGCGTTCCCACCCATCGAACGTGGGGCTCACGTCCTGCCCGCGGTCCCACCCAGACTGGTACTCCTCGAACTGGGCGTTGATGATGCTGACACCTCCGCCCATGAGCGCGATGACGCACAGCGCGGACGTGCAGAGTCCGCTCAGATGCTTCACTTCGAGCTCCCGACGGTGTGCTGGCGAGCGCGCCGGTTCTCGACCTCCTTCTTGAACTCTTCTTCAGTCATCTGGTAGAGGCTCAGCCACGTGCCCGACATTTCGTCGATCGTCCGGCCGCCGAATGTGAGCTGCGCATCCGGATCCGGGTTCGCCTTGTTGGCGGCCGTGTTGTCGTACCAATTAATCATGTGCAGGATCGTTCCCGCCGGGAGCAGCGGGGCCGAGTCCTCGGCATACACGTAATTGAGGTGCCAGTTGAACGTGAAGCGTGCGCAGTTGAGGGGCTCGACACGGGAGTTGCCGTTGGGCAACGGGTGAATAGCCTCCATGCACGCGGCTTTGCCGCGATTGTGCATGTGCGGCTGATACGACAGCAGGCGCGTCGGCTTCGTCAGGAGGTGATACGCATCGAAGCGGGCATTGGCCTCGTGCGGTCGAATGTCGAGGTCGAAGTTGTCGATGATCGCCGAGACGATGGCGTGCTTTGGCGTGTAGCCCTTGGGATGGAGCTTCAGGCCCAGGGCGATGTTCATCGGCGTCTCCTGGCCGTTCGGATGCAGGTGGAACGACACGTTTATCCTCGTCCCTGCCTTGATCAAGCGGCCGGAGCCGTCCGGGAACGCATCCGCACCCTTGCCGATCGCGTACTCGTTGAGGAATACACCCATATCCCCCACGCTGGCCGCTCCGCTGTCGACCTCGCCGGCATGAGCGGCATCATCGCTCGGAGTAATGAGCGACGTTCGAATGTGGTGGACCGACCGGTAGCCTTTCGTTGGAATGATCTGGACGCCTGCGATGTACCGATCCTCGGTGAGCTTCGGATCGATCAGGATGTTCGGCCAGTGGTCGGCACCCGACGCTGGCACGATGTAATCCTTTGGCAGATTCACGACCAGGTCGGGCTCAGCGTGGCTTCCGAAGTCCCAGCGGCCCTGGTCGGCGAACTTTCGCGGCGGCGGCATGTCGGCAGCATCCCCTTTGAGCGCGCCGCCATCCACCCAGGCCGCAATCGTCCCGATCTCCTCGTCGGTCAGCGAGGCGTCGTTGCTGAAATGCTGGACGCCGATCTTCTTGTCGATGAACCACGGGGGCATTTCACGCGCCACCACCTTCGCTTTGATCGAGCGCGCCCACGGACGCACCTCCTCGTACGTCACCAGCGACATTGGCGCGAAGGTATCGCGTCGATGGCAGGCCTGACAACGATTCTGCAGGATTGGCGCGACGTGCTTGGCGAATGTGACCGTCGACGCTTGCTGCGTCGATGATGGCGACTGGCCCGCAGCGCTCAGGTTGACGAGAAACAACCCAAGCGTCAATGCCAGCGAAACCGCAAGGATGTGATGCATAAAACCCCTTCCAGTCGTCGCCCTGTGGTCGAACCGCAGGGCGGATTCACCAGGATGCTAGAAGTCGACCTGCGCGCTGACTTTGAAGAAGCGCGCCGTCAAGATCGACTGCGGTGACTGCCACGCGGTCGCGCCACCGAACGAATTATTCTGAGCGAGGACCGCGTTGCCGTTCATCAGATTGAATAGGTCCAGATTCAGCGAGGTCCGCGAACGGCCAAACCGAAGAATCTTCGCAATGCGCAGGTCAATCTGATTCATGCGCTGGCCATAGAGTGTACCTGGTGACAACAGCAGTAGCGTCGTGTTTGCGGCGTTAGCTGAAAGATTTCGCCCCAGCAAGGGCGCCACCTGGGCATTTGAGGCCACGTAGTTCGCCAGGATCGGCGGTCCGGGAATGCTTTGCACGACGCCACTCACGAGAACGTCGATTTTGGGCACATTGTAAGATCCCAGTAGCTTGTACTGCGTCAGGAAACTCGTCTGCTGACGGCAGAACTGGGAGGGCGTCCAGACTCCGGCATTGGCGTTGCCGAAGTACGCCATCCCGAAGAGGGCTTCCGGCACCTCGGCCGTGACCTCACACGAGTCCGTTAACGTGCGCCCTGTACTGATGCCACCCGCAAGACGGACGCCTTGTCGAGGACGGGCGTCGAGTGTGACGTCCACTCCGTTCCAACGCTCAGTCTGTTTCCCGTAGCTGTCCGCAGTCGTCACGAAGTCGCTGACTTGTCCGACCTTGTTCGGATTGAGGTTGATGAATCCGTCAATCTGACTGCCGGCTGTCGGAAGTCGTGGATCGGAGTTCGGGGCCGTCAGGTTGAAGGCCGTGTAGTCAGATGGACCGACGAGGAGGTTGTCGGTGACGAAGAAATTCCCGTACCATCGCCTGAAGTAGCTGAGGTCGACTGACACGCGGGGCAGGATCTCGTGCTGCACGCCGGCGGAGAACTCCCAGTTGAACGGGCGCTTCCCCCATCCCGTCAGGATCTCCGGATCGTAGGTGGCCCCCGGCACCGACGTTCCAAAATTTGCGTTGGCGAGCGCCCCGCACTCTCCGTTCGCCTGAGGTGCCGTGAGTGCACAATCGGGCACGTAGTTGCGGTTGGCGTCGGTCCAGTTGCGTGTCGTACTTCTCACCAGACGGCCCAGGGGGTTCAACGCGATGCCCGCGATGGGATCCCCGGATCCGATACCCTGCAGGTACCGGTTCAGCGTGAACTTGAGCGCCGTCTTTCCCGTCCCGAAGACGTCGTACGACGCACCGGTCCTCGGTGACAGGTCGTGCCACGACACGCCGTCGGTCTTCGCGAATCTCAGATCCCGGCTCGGAAACAGCGGCGCTGGTCCCGCGACTTGCTCAGGAAAGTGATTCGCGAAGTGATCGTACCGGATGCCGTAGTTCAGGGTGAGCCGGTTGCGCGTCCACTTGTGCTGCAAGTAGATGCCGCTGTCCGAATCCACATGGTACAGAGTGGTGTACGGATATGCGTACAGGGTGATCTGGTTCGGCACTCCGTTATTGAAGCGGTACGTAACCGGCTGCGTGCCGTAGAACTGCTGCGACGTTTCGTCCGCGAATCCGCTGTTGAATCCGACCTTGAGCGTGTGCGCGCCGGTGATATATGAGACGGCGCCTCGATAGTAGAACGTCTTCAGCCAGTTGTTTCGCAGCGCACTGCTTGCTCCCTCTGGGGCGACGGTCCGGTAGCTCAGGTTCCCCAGCGCCTGATCCGTCACAGAGATCATCGCCGAGGGCGTTCCTGCCGGCACCGAGCGATCGATGAACTCGTAGACTCGAACGGCGGCAGCCTCGAGAAGGAGGCGGTTGGTGACCGGTGCCGTCCAGTCGCCCGTCATGTTCCGGATGACCGGGAGCCGCCTGATCGAGGCGGCTTCGGGCGAGATGTTGGCGGCGATCGTTTCGGAACAGAAACAGGAACTGCCTTCCTGCCAACTGAATGCGAGCTTGTTCTTTGGCGTCGCCTGCCAGGTCAGTCGCAACTGCGAGTCGTGATGCCAGATGTCGTTGTACGGACGACTGCTCGGGTCTGGGGCGAACGTCCACGCGTTCGGGTCGTTGGCATTCAGATTGGCGGCGATATTGGCTACGTAATTCTGGTTCCCGGTGTATCTGTAGGCGCCGAAGAACCACAGCTTGTCTCGCACGAACGGCCCGCCCAGCCCGGGGTTGAACTCCCACAGCTTCCTGATCGCGCTCGGGGTGCGGAGGCCGCTGGCGCGCAATTCCTCCGTGACATTGTTTCCCTGCATGGCGTCCGTGGCTATCCCGAAGAAGGTGGTGCCGCGAAGCTCATTGCCGCCGTCCTTCGGGATGAAATTGATTCGCACGCCACCAGTCGCCAGTTCCGCCGAGACGCCCGCCGTGTCGATGGTCACCTCGTGCATTGCCGCCATATTGGGCGCCACAGTGGAGATGTTGCCACCGCTGACGGTGATTCCGAGCGACAGGCCGTTCTGAGTGATCCGCTGGTCCGACGCGCGGCCGCCGTGCGCCACGAGGCTGGCGTTGGCCGTGTTGCCCGCGCCGCCGACATCCTGACTGGTCGCTGCGCCGGCAATCGACACGCCGGGAATCAAGATCGCAAGATTGCGATCGCCACGTCCGGTTGGGAGTGTGTCGATCAACTCGTGGTCGATGACCCGCTGCCGCATCGTGTTTCGCACGTCCACGACAGGCGACTCGCCTGTCACGGTGATCGTCTCTTCGAGGGTGCCCACCCTCAAGTCCGCGTTGATGGTGGCGGTGAAGGAGCCTTGCAGCTCGATGCCTTCCCGTCTGATGGGGCTGAAGCCTGTCAGTGTGAACGTCACCGTGTAGATGCCGGGCCTGAGGTTCTCGATGACGTAGTGCCCCGCCCCGTCGCTCACGACGGACCGGACTTTCTCGATGAGCGCGGGGCTCGAGGCCTCAACTGTGACGCCGGGTAGCACGGCCCCGGACGTATCTCGCACCGAGCCAGCAAGGGCGGCTTGGGCGTGTGCTGCTGAAGGGATGAATACCAACGCCCAGGTGAGCACCACGATAATTTTCGCAAGCGCGCGCATCCTACCCTCCCAGTCTTTTCGTAAGTTCAGTCCGAGCAACGGATTCGCAAACCCAACGGGATACCTGGCCTCTCGGCCCGGAGGACTACTTGCCGACGTGCTCCGTGAGATACGACGTGATCGTTTGAATCTCTTGCGGGCTGTCCAGGGACGCGCGCTGGCTCATGTTCCTGGCGATGCGCTCCCACTGTTCCTTGGTTCGTTTCGACGACACGACGCGTCCAAGGTCGTGGCACATGCCGCCGCAGCGCTGCGCCACCAACGCCTTGCCGGCTCCTTCCGGTAACACGATTTCCTTGCTCGATCGTGCGCTCGCCGGTGCGAGCATCGCTCCCGGAGGCAGAAGGCCCGTCTCCATCCGGCCCGCCGCCGGCCCGAAGTTCCGCGTCAGGTACTTCACGGCGAGTTCTGGTTCGCCCGGGAGAAACAGCGTCGACCCCCGCATGGTCATGTTTTCCACCGTGGCCCGCCAGCCGTCGGGTCCATCCCGCTTCATCAGGATCGGCTGCAGCGCGTGGCACGCGGTGCACAGCGTGGCGACGACTTCGCGCCCTTCGCCGGGCGGGAGCTGGGCGTCGGGGGTCTGAGCATGAGCCGCGGCCGGCGGGCAGCACAGAACGCCCAGGAAGCCGGCGATGAACAGACCGCGTGTCCTCATGCTCTCCTCCGGCGCTCATCGGCAAGCGAATAACCGGGATGCCACGTGGACTGCGCACCGATGCCGTCGCGACCCACCTGGACATCGAGCAGGTAGGGACGCCCGTCCATATTCGCCCGCTTGCCGCGTTCCAGCGCAGGTCGCATCGACGCGGGATCGCTGACAATCTCCCCGTCGACACCGACGCCCGCCGCCAGTTTGGTGAAGTCGATGTCGGGATCCCCCATGTAGCAGACCATGTCGCGCCCGGTCTGGAACTGACGTCCCCCCTGCTGTGTGATCCGAATGCGTTCGTTGTTGTAGCTTCGGTTGTTGAGCACCAGCACCGTAATGGGCGCGCGATACCGCGCGTAGCTCCACAGCGGCTGCGGTCCGCGGAACATGAACTCGCCGTCGCCGACAATGGCGACCACCGGCGTATCGGGCATCGCGCACTGTACGCCGAACGCCGCGCCGACGCCCCACCCGAGGACGATCGCGCTCTCACTGATCCAGCGCTTGTTGCCGCCGCCGATATTGAGAAAGGCCCAGAGCGCCTCGTGTCCCGAATCGACGTTCTGCACGACGCAGGTGTCTCTTTCCAGGACGTTCTCCAGCTCGATCGCCACGCGCTCGTTGCTCAGGGGATTCCGGTCGTACTTCTGCTTAGCCAAGGCGTCGCGTACCTTCTGCACGTCCGCCGCGTGCTCGCGCGCCCTCGCAAGTCGCGGCTCGCCGAGCTGCCGCAGCCGTGCCGCTGTGGCGCGCGCCCTGACCGCCGCCAGCAGATCCGTGGTGGTCAACTTCAAATCGCCCACGATGCCGACCTCGACCGGCGTGACACTCGCCAGGCTCGTCGGATCGATGCGGGCCTCGATGATCTTGGTGCGCGGGTTCACTCGAAGAGGTATCCGGCACCCGAGGTTGAGAATCACGTCGGGCTCGCCCGGATACCGCATGTTGCGGAAGTTCGTTCCTACCCACAGCGGGTGGCGAGACGGGAACGGCTTCGACCACATGAACACGCGGCCAGGTTCGAGAACGGGCATTCCTAGGAGCTCCGCGAGCTCGAGCGCTTCCTTCTCGGCACCGCACCGGGTGACCTCGTCGCCGATATAGAGCGCCGGATTCTTCGCGTCGAGCAACAAGCCAGCCGCCTGCTCCACCAGCGCGGACTCTGGCCGCAGCTTCATGGACACGTTGAACTTGGCCTGGTCCATGATGTCAGCCTGGGCTGTCCCCCGGAACGCCGCTGCCGTGATGACCAGGAACACCGGGCCAGCCGGGCTTGTCGTGGCGAACTTCAATGCCCGGCGTGTCACCTCTGGAATCGTGCCAGCCTGTTCCGCAACCCACTGCCACTTCGTGATGGAGTTCGCGACGTTGGGGATGGCGTCTTCGTCAGTCGACAGGATCACTGGCACCTGGTCCACCGACGAGATGACCAGCATTCCCATGAACGCCGGGACACCGGCGGCATCCACCATGGCGAAGGCTGGCTTTCCCGACGCCTTTGCATAGCCGTCTGCCATGGCGCCGAGTGCGCCTTCTTCGAGCGCCTTGATGATGTGGATGTCAGGCTCGTCCACCAGAGCGTCGAAGAACGTGCCCGACGCCCCATGGGGGTTCACGAACACATGCCGGATACCGGCCGCTTTCAGTTGCGCCACGAGCAGCGCGCCCCCGGGTCCGGTCATCGGTTGGAGCCAGGGAGTGTCGGTCCCAGACTGTTGAGGCATGAAGGGCGCGAGTGACCCTGCCATTGACTCCGCGGCGGCCGCGCTCAGCCCGACGCCCCCAAGGCCCGAGAGGAAGCGACGCCTGGATATTCCGCTGTCCAGGTACTGCTTGATGAGGTCCTTCATGACCACTCTCCTGTGGCGTGTGGGCGGACTGAACAAGCCACGATAAGGATGGGAACGGCTCCCCTACTGACGCAGAAAGTGCGTGGACAAGTAAGCGATCATCGCGTCCACATCCTGCGCGGGCGCCGGCCGCGGGAAGCGCGCCATCATGTTGCGCGTCACGTGATCCCATTCGGCGCGGGTGCGCCGGTAGGAGACCACGCGTCCGAGATCGTGGCACGCCCCGCAGCGTCCCTCCACGAGCGCCTTGCCGGGTCCCTCAGGCAGCTTCAACTCGGCGGCCGTCTTCGCGCCGCCGCCAACCGCGCCTGGCGGGAGCGGCCCAGGCATCTGCATCCGGCTCATGCCCGGGCCTAGCTGGGTCGAGAGATAACGGACGACGAGCTCCATATCGGCGGGCGTGATCTGCGCGCCCTTCTGGACGACCATGCGTTCCACCGTCGAACGCCAGCCGCTCTCTCCATCGCGCTTGAGCATCACCGTCGTCGAGTCGTGGCACACCGTGCACACGGCGATCGCGACCTCCCGGCCTTCACCCGGGGGCAACTCGGGACCGCGCCCCTGCGCCTGCGCATGAAGACTGGGTGCGCACACCACGGCAACTGCCGCCACGAGCCTCGCGAAGCGGCGAACGCTTATCTTCATGACCGTTGCCCGCGCTGTGCCGAGATGGAATAGCCGGGATGCCACGTCGAGGGTGCGCCGATGCCACCGCGCTCGATCTGCATGTCGAGGAGGTAGGGCCTGCCGTCGGCGTTGGCGCGCGCGGAGCGGTCGAGCGCCTGGCGGAGCGAGCCCGGTTCCTTCACGACCTCGCCTTCCACGCCGCAGCCCGCGGCCAGCTTGGTGAAGTCGATGTCCGGATCGCCGTTGTAGCAAATCATGTCGCGGCCGGTCTCATACTGCCGCCCGCCGCGCTGCCACAGCCGGTTCCGCTCGTTGTCGTAGCTGTGGTTATTGATGACGATCACCGTGCTCGGTGCCTTGTAGCGCGCGTAGCTCCACAGCGGCTGCGGTCCGCGGAACATGAACTCGCCGTCGCCGACGATGGCCACGGTACGCGACTGCGGACGCGCGAGCTGCACGCCAAAGGCGGCGCTCACGCCCCATCCCAGCACGATCGCGCTCTGCTTGAAGTAGGGCCTCTCGGCGCCGCCCATGTTCAGGTATGCGTGACAGAGCCCTTCGGTGCCGCTGCCGCCGTTCTCGACGATGCACGTGTCCTTCTCGAGGGCGGTGTCGAGCTCGGTGATGACGTGCGTCATGTTCAGGGCGCTGCGACTGCGGTGGCGCGCGGCGATCGCCTTGTTCGTCTCGTCGAGCTGCGCCCGGTTTGCGCGCGCGCGGGCCATCCGCGGGCCGCTGATCTGCGTCAACCGGTCGGCGGTGGCCTGGCTGCGCACGGCGGCCAGCAGGTCGGTGAGCGCCAGCTTGAGATCCGCGAGGATCGCGACTTCGGCCGGCATCGTGCCCATGGTCGTTGGCTCGAGCCGGACCTCGATCAACTTGGTTCTGACGCCGAGCCGCAGCGGGTTGCGGAAGTAGTTCCCGAGATTGAGCACCACATCCGGCTCGCCCGGAAATCCCGTCGTCTGCCGTAGCTGCGCCAGAAATAAGGGGTGCCGCGTCGGAAACGGCTTCGACCACGAGCTCGTCCTGCCCGGATCGACGGAGGGAATCCCGAGCAGCTCGGCGAGCTCGAGAAGTTCTTTTTCCGCGCCACACACCGTGACCTCGTCACCGTAGTAGAGGATCGGATTGCGAGCCTCGATCAGGAGGCGCGCGGCCTGCTCGATCTGCGCGCGGTCGGGCCGAATCTTCAGCGGAACGCTGAACTTCTCCTGGTCCATGATCGCCGCGCGGCCCTGGCCGCCCAGTGTCTGGCCGGACAGCACCATGAACACCGGTCCGGCCGGGTGGGTGCTGGCGAACTTCAACGCCTGACGCGTGACGTTGGGCACCGTGTCGGCGTTCCCTCCGGTCCACTGCCATTTGGTGATCGAGTTGGTGGCGTTCGGGATCGCCTCTTCGTCGATGGCCAGCACCACGGGAACGCGATCGGACCACGAGATGAACATCTGACCCATGAAGGCGGGCATGCCCGCGGCATCGCACATCGCGAACGCCGGCTTTCCTGTCGCCTTCGCGTAGCCGTCGGCCATCGCCCCGAGCGTGCCTTCCTCGAGCGCCTTGATGACGTGGATGTCGGGCTCATCGACCAGCGCGTCGAAGAACGGCCCGACGGCCGCCGACGGATTGCAGAAGACGTGTTTGACGCCGGCGGCCTTGAGCTGCGCGACGAGCAGCGCACCACCGGTGCCCTCCATCTGCCGCATCCAGGACGGTGCCGCCTCGCCCGAGGGCACCTGCGCGAACGGCGCCAGCGAGTTGGCCATGGCGTCGGCCGCCGCCGCGCTGACTCCGAGACCACCGAGCGCGGACAGGAAGTTGCGCCGCGACACGCCCTGATCCATGTACTGCTTGATAAGGTCTTTCATGCGACGCGAATCTTACATCAGTTGCCGCACCGAGTCTTGACAGATCAAGTGGCAGGTGGTAGACCGTGGCCTCCCAAGAAGCTCGGTGGTACACGGTGCCTGCAAATCAAGGAGTTCCCCGCATGTCTCGACTGGTCCGGCTTTTTCTTGGCTTTACGTGCCTGCTCCTCGCCCCTCACATGGCTTTCGCTCAGGCCTCCATTACGGGTGTCATCAGGGACGCATCGGGAGCCGTGCTTCCCGGCGTAACCGTTGAAGCGTCAAGCCCGGCGCTGATCGAGCGCGTCCGATCCGCCGTGACCGACGGGGGCGGCCAGTACCGCATCGAGAATCTGCGGCCGGGCGTCTACAGCGTCACCTTCACCCTCCCCGGGTTCTCGACTGTCGTCCGCGAGGGCGTCACGCTCACGGGAATGTTCGTGGCCACGGTGAATGCCGAGTTGCCGGTCGGTGCGCTGGAACAACAAGTGACGGTGACCGGCGAGTCGCCGATCGTGGACGTGCAAAGCACGACGCAGCAGACCGTGCTCGATCAGCACCTGATGGACACCCTGCCGGCGAGCCGGGCGCCGCAGCAGATGGCGGCGCTCATCCCCGCGGTCACGCCGACCAATCAGGATGTCGGCGGGATGGTCGGGGATGGGACGGCGCGAGGCAGCATGACGGTGCACGGCGTGGTCGACGCGCGGATGTTGATCAATGGCTTGTCGAACCACACGATGAGCGGCAGCACCGGGGCGCATGGCGCCTACAACATGGCGGCGTTCGACGAAGTCGTGCTCGATACCGGCGGCGTGGGCGCGGATCACAAGGAAGGCGGCCTGCGCATCAACCTCATCCCGCGCGACGGCGGCAACACCTTCCGGGGCACCTTCTTCGGCGCGTTCGCGAACAGCTCGATGCAGGGGAATAACTTCAGCCAGGATCTGAAGGACCGCGGTCTGCGCACGCCCGATTCGCTCAAAGAACTCCTGGACGTCAATCCGGGCTTCGGCGGTCCGATCAAGCAGAACGCGGTGTGGTTCTACGGAACCGCGCGCTACGCCCGCGCGTTCAGGTACGTGTCGACGTTCTACAACAAGAACGCCGGCGACCCGAACGCCTGGACCTACGAGCCCGACACCACCCGGCGCGGATCGAACGAGAACACCATTCGGAACGGCATCGGGCGAATCACATGGCAGGCCGCCCCGAAACACAAGCTTGGCTTCCTGGCGGACGTGACGCGAATCTGCGACTGCACGAGGAGTCTGACCGCGGCCCTGTCACCTGAAGCCAACATGGGCAACTATCAGCTCGACTCTCCGAAGCGTCAGCTCCTGGGCGAGTGGACGAGCCCGCTCTCGAACCGCGTGCTGGTCGAGGCGGTCTACCTCAATCACGTACACCGCGCCGGCCGGCTGCGCGAGAACATCTTCTTTCCGGAGGGCACGACCGCGCGGATGATCCGTGTCACTGAACAGTCAACCGGCTTTTCCTACCGCGCGACCACTGCGACGATGGACACGTGGAACTACCAGAACTTCTGGCGCACCAGCCTGTCCTATATCACCGGCGCCCACGCCCTCAAGGCGGGCATCGACTCCGAAGCCGGCTCCCAGGACCGCGAACGATTCAGCATCGACGCGCCGATTGAGTACCGGTTCAACAATGGCGTGCCAAACCAATTGACCCTGCACGCGCTCCCGTACGAGGCCTCGTTCAAGTTGAACGCCGACACCGGGCTCTATGTGCAGGACCGATGGACCGTGAAGCGGGTCACCGCGACCTTCGGTCTGCGGTACGACTACTTCCACGTCACCTTCCCCGAAACAGTAGTGGGACCGTCGGAGTTCACGCCGAATCGCAACATCACGTTCCCTGCGGCCGAAGGGGTGAAGCTGCACGAACTGTCGCCGCGGAGCGGCCTGGCGTTGGATGTCTTCGGCAACGGGAGGACGGCGCTGAAGGCAAGCTACGGCAAGTACCTCGGCGTCCAGCTCGGCCAGCTCGCGCTGTTTACCGACGGGATGAACCCGGCCGAACGTCTCGTCCGGAGTACCACCCGCTCGTGGACCGACGCGAACCGCAATTTCGCGCCCGATTGCGTGCTGATCAATCCCGTCGCCAACGGCGAGTGCGGCGCGATGGCGAGCAGCAACTTCGGCAGCACCGCCCCGGGCCTGAACTTCGATGCCGACCTGCTCACCGGCTGGGGAAAGATCAACCACAACTGGCAGTTCTCGGCCGGCATTCAACAGCAGATCCTGCCGCGAGTCTCGGCCGACGTCAGCTATTTCCGGACCTGGTTCGGCAACTTCATCGCCACGAAGGACCGTGCGTTGACTGCAGCCGACTTCGACGTGTACAGCATCACGGCGCCGGTTGACCCGCGCCTGCCAGGCGGGGGCGGCTACGTGATCTCCGGCCTGGCTGACATCAAGCCCGCGAAGTTCGGCACGCCGGAAAACGTCGTCGTGACCCGTTCCAGTGAGTTCGGCAAGCAGATTTCGCACTGGAACGGCGTTGACGTCACGATGAATGCACGGCCGCAGCTCTTCGGCGAGCCGCTGGTGCTGCGGGGTGGGCTGAGCACGGGACGCACCAGCACCGACAACTGCGACGTCGTCACCCAGGTCGGCCCGCCGCCCGGTCAGAACCAGCGCCTGTCGAACTTCAATCCGAGCCAACTCTATTGCCACGTCGATAGCGCGTTCCTCACCCAGGTGAAGATGAGTGGCACGTACACGGTGCCCAGGCTCGACGTGCTGGTGAGCGCGTCGCTCCAGAGCATTCCGGGGCCGGAAATCGCGGCAAACTACGTCGCCACGCTCGCGGAGGTCGCGCCGTCACTGGGGCGGCCGCTGTCGGGCGGCGCGCGCAACGTGACCGTGAACCTGGTCGAGCCAGGGACGATGTACGGAGAGCGGTTGAATCAGATCGACCTGCGCCTCGGCAAGATTCTGCCGTTCGGCAGGACTCGCACGACGATCAGTCTCGACGTCTACAACCTGTTCAATTCGAACGCGGTCAATGCGGAGAACGCCAGCTTCGTGAACTGGCGGCAGCCGCTGGGCATTGTCCAGGCCCGCTTCGTCAAGATCGGCGTGCAGTTGGGATTCTGAGGGAGGTTAGCGAGTGGGCCGTACTGGACGATTTTCGCAACTGGTTACAGCTGGGTTGTAGCGCGTAATTTCGTTCTCCTCCGGTGCCCAGCTGCCCGGCACAGCGCTCAGACGCACGCGTGTCTCTGCGAAGCCGAGCTGCGCCCTCCTCGTGTTAAGTCTGACGGCTCGTGTTGTCGAAGGGAAGTCGGGAGCCACTCGAGATCGGCTGCAGCGAACATTCGGACCCAACTTGTACTACGTGGCGACGTTAATGGTCGTGATGGTAGATGGCGGCGTGATCGGCTTTTTGTCGATCGCGTTGAACCTTCGCATTCTGCTTCCGACCGGAGTCAAAATTCGACGCTCTCGTGGCCTCCGAACTCGCCATGAACACCGACAGTAGCCGCTCGAGATCCTCGCCTCCGCAGGCTCGGCATACCGGCTTGCTCCCGCCTAAGACCAAGTCCTCAAATCGGTGCCCGCATTGTCGACATTCGAACTCGTAGATGGGCATTTGATTGCGGTATTCAGGACATCAGCCGCAGTAGAGCACTGCGGAGAACGGTCTTTGCGAGCTCCACTTTGTACCGGTTGTCGCGTAAGGGACGGGCAGACTCCAGGGCTTCCTCGGCAGCGAGGGCCGCGCTCGCGGCGTCAAGAGGCTTGCCCATCAGGGCGGATTCCGCTTCCTTCGACCTCCAGGGAATCGGAGCCACCCCGCTGAGCACGACGCGGGCATGCTCGATTTTTCCGTCGCGTTGCCGCACCGCAACTGCGGCGCCGGCCAGCGCGAAGTCCCACGTCTCGCGCTCCATCTCCTTCACGTAGGTGGAGCGCGTCTCCGCACCGGGAACCGGCACGCCGATCTCCACCAGAAGCTCATCAGGCTTGAGGACGTTTTCGCGATCAACGGCGACCGTAGGAAGGACGAAGAACTGCTCGAGCGGCATCCTGCGCTCGCCTGACGGACCCGCGATGCGCACCCATGCGTCCAATGAAATCAGTGAGGGCGCGAGATCTGACGGGTGGACGATGAAGGATGGTCCTCCGCCAAGAATCGCGTGGTGGCGGTTCTCCCCCGCAACCGCGAAACAGGTCTTGCCACCTTTGCGCAAACACTCGAAGGGACCGCGATAGTACCAGCAGCGAGGACGCTGGCAAAGGTTCCCTCCAACGGTGCCAACATTCCGGATCTGTGGCGACGCAATTACCGAGGCCGCCTCAGCGGCGGCCTGAAATCGCTGTCGGATCAGCGGATGCTCCGCAAGGTCTGCGACCGTTACCAGCGGACCGACGGACACGTAGCCCGTTCGCGCCTCAACTTTATCGAGCCCTGGAATCGTTTTCAGATTGACGACGAGGTCTGGCGTCTCCAGACGATCCTTGAGTTCGCCGAGCAGGTCACTGCCCCCTGCAATCGGTATGGCTCGGCCTCGGCTGCCCGCGAGCAGCGACACTGCTTCCGCGGTCGACTTCGCGTTCCTGTGCTGAAAGGCCTTCATCGCGTCACCTGCTGGGCACTTGCAGCGCTTCCGGCATCGCCTCGCAACGCAGTCAGCAGCTTGTCGGGCGACATGGGTAGGTTCCGAATGCGCGCACCCGTGGCATGGAAGACGGCATTGGCCACCGCGCCGACGACCGGAATGATACAAATCTCTCCGAGAGTCTTGGCCCCATACGCACCATACTCCTCCTCCGGCTCCACAAAGATCACCTCAACGTCCGGAGCTTCTGGATGGAGCAACACTTTGGCGCCGTGGTAGTAACCGTTGACCGGGATGCCGGTGCGACGGTCCCAGATCAGTTCCTCTCGCAACGCCATGCCGATGCCCTGGGCGACAGCGCCCTTGACCTGACTCGCCGCGGTCAACTTGTTGATGATCGTGCCGCTCTCGTGCACGGCGACATAACGGACGACACGCACCCGGCCGGTGTCCTGATTGACCTCCACCTCCGCGAAATGAGCGCAGTAACTGTTGCGACTACCGCTCCCAGGGCCCGGGTCATTCGTGACGGCGGCCGTGATCGCATCCACGTTATCGGAGCTCACTTCGTCTATGCTCCACGAGCCGACAGGCGATGAAGCGCGAACGATCCGTCCGTCGCTGAGGTCCAGATCCGCCCTCGGCACCTTCAGCCGAGCCGCCGCCTGATCCAGGAGCTGGTTCTTGACCTGGGTCGCCGCTTCGCGAACCGCATGACCCGTAAACGAGGTGGTGCGGCTATTGGACTCTCCGACCGAATAGGGCGCTGCATCGGTATCGCCGCTCACGACGCTGACCGTATCAAGGTGCACACCCAAGGCCTCAGCAGCGATCACGGCCAACGTCGTCTTCGCGCCGGTACCGATGTCGGTGACTCCCACATGCAGTCGCACCGAACCATCCGGCAGCAGTTTCACTGTGGCGCTGCTTTCGCCAAGGCTCGAATTCATGGACGCCAGCGCCATCCCCACTCCACGCCGGAGACTTCCCTGCTGCGCGCCACCCGCTCTCTTCTCCGCCCAGCCGATCGCGGCGGCGCCTCGGGAAATGCATTCCAGCATATCGTTCGACGCGAAGCGCCCGCTCTCTCTGAGATTCTTCAGCCGGAACTCGAGGGGGTCCATTTGCAGTTGCTGCGCGATATCGTCGACTGCCGATTCGATCGCAAAGAGTCCCTGTGGACCGCCGGGCGCGCGGAAGTGGCCAGCCAGGGTGACGTTCGTATGAATACGAGAGAGCTCGCTTCGCGAGTGCGGAGAGGAGTACAGCCCGCCACTGATCCCGCCATTTGTCGTGCGCAAGTAGCCGCCCATCGCGCTGACACCCTTGAAGTCAATCGCGGTGATGGCGCCATCTTTTTTCACGCCAATTCGATAATGCTGCCGGGTCGGCCATCGTCCATGCACGGCGATGAAATCCTCACGCCGCGTGCACTCCACCCGAACGGGACGGCCTGTGTGGCGCGCCAGCAGCGCTGCCATCAAGTCGAAGTCGAGAGCCTGATTCTTGTTGCCGAATCCACCTCCCATGTAGTGGCAGATCACACGTACCTTGCTGAGCGGCAGCCGGAGGTCGGCGGCGATATCGTGACGACAGCTGTAGATGCCCTGCGTGGATGCCCAGACCGTCAGATGGTCCCCCTCCCAGTGGGCCATGCTGACGCGGCGCTCCAATTGGGCGTTGCAGACGTGCTGGCTCGTGAAATCCTGTTCGTAAATCAGGTCGGCCTGACGGAAACCCTCCTCGATATCGCCCTTGGTTTGAACGGTAGGGTCTCCGTCTTTGATATTTCCACCCGGAAAGATCTCCGGCGCGCCAGGCGCCGTGGCGTCTTCCGTCCGCAGAACAAACGGAAGCGTCTCGTAGTCGACCTTGATCAGTTCCAACGCGTCTTCCGCCGTGTGGCGGTCCATCGCCGCCACGACCGCCACCGCCTCGCCGACAAACCGCACCGTCTCGGCGAACACCCGCCGCCGGCCGAGGACATCGCCCCCGTAGCCGCCCGGACGGCCCCGCCAAATCGTGTTGTTGTTCTTGCCGTGCAGAACCGCCACGACACCGGGCAACGCGTCGGCAGCGGAGGTGTCGATACTCCGCACGCGACCGTGCGGAATCGGGCTCCGCAGCACCCGCGCGTGCAACATCCCCGGCAGAGTGATGTCTTCTGTGTACCGAGCCTGCCCAGTTACGCGTTCCCAGCCGTCGATGCGCGGCGTCTCTTTGCCAACTATTTTGTAAGCCATCTCATAACCTGCACTGCTGATTGAGAACGGACTTCTCGATTCACGACGGCAGCTTTTGCGCAGCCCCTAAGACCGATTCCACAATCCGGTTGTAGTTGGAGCATCGGCAAAGATTGCCGGCCAGGCCGTGCTGAACTTCTTCCCGTGTGGGCCGGGGGTTACGCATCAATAGCGCTGTACTCGCCATCAACTGTCCCGACGTGCAGAAGCCACACTGAGGCGCGTCATGCTCGATGAAAGCCTGCTGAAGCGCGCTCAGCTCGCCCTTCGCGGACAGTCCTTCGACGGTCCGAATCTCCGTTCCGTCTGCCCAGAGAGCCAGTTGAGAACAGCTGTACACGGCTTTGTCTCCCATCAGCACCGTGCATGCGCCACACTCTCCGGCGTTGCAACCAATCTTGGTACCCGTCAGTCCTAAATGGTCTCGCAGCACTTCGGCCAAGGTGCAGCGCGGCTCGACCACCAGGACATATCGCGCGCCGTTAACGGTCAGAGTGATCTCTTCCAGCCCTTGAGGTCTGGCGCCTCGCAACTCCGTGGCTTCGGCGGGACTCAGCGCAGGACCCAACACGACCGAGGAGACGACCGCGGAGCCGGCTCCAGACAGGAATCCTCTGCGGCTGACGCCCGGCGAAGACTGTGCGGAGTGTCGCTTCTGTTTGTTCTGCTTGTTCTTCATGTTTGTTGTCACCTTCGCCGAGGTCGCGCGTTCGCAGGAAGACCCGACCGTTCAAGATCGCAGATCGCCGATCCTAAGGAAAGTGGCAGTCACCACTGACGGTGGACGCCGCAAGCAACTGTCGCCGTAAGGAGCTTATGTTTCAGCTATGGCGATGGCGGTACGCAGATGCCCGGAGGGAGGCAGAATGAAGCGATGTTCCTTCACCTTTTCTCCTCGAACAGTCCAAATACCTGTACACCCGACTCGGCCAAAGGCGTCGCACCCAGCTTCAGGAGAAGAGCCCGTGTACTCGAGCGGACGATTCGTGGGGTTTGCCCGTAATAATCCTTGACACCCGTTGTAATCACAGCGCTGGCAATGCTTAAGGGAGTCTGCCCGTAGCCATCAACGGCATCCACTCTCGCGCCATGATCGACAAGGAGTTGAACGACTCGATCCATTCCCTTGTAGGCTGCCCCGTGGAGCGGCGTCCAGCCGTGCTCTCCCACAGTGTTGACATCGGCTCCACGCTCCACCAGCAGCTTGGTGATTTCGAACAATCCGCTCATTTCCTGTTCGGTCCAGTCCCTCGCCAAGGGAGGCCCAACACCCGCGGCCAGATGCAGAGGGGAGATCTTCCCATCGGTCAGGGTGAACGGATCCGCGCGGGCGGCAATCAATGCACGTGCGACTTCAACGTTGCCGACAGCCGCAGCCATATGGAGAGGCGTCGCGCCATCCAGGCTGACGCCGCCCGAGTGGTCTTCCCTGGCCCTGTTCCTTGATGCGATCCGCGCGTTTGGATCGGCTCCGCGCGTGAGAAGCGCCCTGACCAGCTCTGCTCTCTTCTCGTCCGGTACTTCCGTATTACATCCGCGCATGCCGAACGCTGTCGGCGCGCACCCAGCCGCATGATGCAACGCCGTCCGGCCTTCACTGTTCGTCTTGTTCGGATTGGCGCCCTTCTCGAGGAGCAGGAGCGACAGTTCGGTGTGGCCGCTGGCGGTGGCCACCATGAGCGGCGACAGACCATCCTTCTGGTTCGCCTCATTCGCGTCGGCCCCGGCCTCCAGCAAGATCCGACCGGACAGCACATCTCCTTGCTGCGCCGCGAACAGCAGCGGCGTAAAGCCGTTGTTTGAGCGAGCGCGAACATCGGCGCCGTGCTCGATTAGGAGCCGGACTATCTCGGAATGGCTTTCTGCCGCCGCCCACATGAGGGCCGTCTGCCCGCTTTTCGACTCCCTTAATTCTGTGTTCGCCCCGTGCTCAAGCAACGCCCGAACCGCGCCCACGTCTGCCATGTCCACTGCGGTCATGAGCGGACTCTCACCCAATAGCAGCGTCCTGTTCGGATCAGCTCGCGCTTCCAGCAATATCCTGACGATGGCACCGTGGCCGCTTGCACAGGCGGCGGCAAGAGGAGTCGCGCCGAATGCATTCTGTGCATTCACGTCTGCGCCTGCCGCAATCAACAGCCGCACGATTTCCAGTTCGCCACGGTCAGCCGCCAGGACAAGTGCCGTCGACCCGTCAGACTGGACCTCATTCACGTCAGCGTGATCACGCAATAACCGCTCGACGGCAGCATGGTTTCCTTGCTTGACCGCGTCGGGCAAGAGCTGATCTCCGTTTGCATCGGCAGCTAGAGCAGCCGAGAGACACGACGTAAGAAGCACCGCCGCGCCCAACCGGAAAGCACGCCTCGTTATGCTTCTCGCGCTTCTCATGCTGACCACTCTCTGCTTACGGATGACGTGAGTCATGCGGCACCCAGGTCGAGTCTCCCAGTGCTGTCGCCGAAACTCTCGAGGGGCACGCCCAGTTTGTCCAGCAGTGTCAGATACAGATTCGCCATCGGCGTGTCCTCTGGATACCTGATGTGCCGGCCGCCTTGAATCCCCCCGATGCCGCCGCCGACAACGAGGACGGGGAGATCCTTGTAGAGATGCAGATTTCCATCACCCAGGGCGCTGCCGTAAACCATAAGCGAGTGATCGAGCAGGGAACCATCGCCATCGTTCACGGCCCGCATCTTCTCCAGGAAGTACTGGAACAGTTGGGTGTGGAAGACGTTGATTTGAATTACCTTTTCGATCTTGGCGACGTCACCTTGGTGATGTGTCAATGAGTGGTGCGGGTCGCCAAACCCGAGCTCTGGGTACGCCCTGACGCTCATCTCATGTCCGAGCATGAACGTCCCGACCCGCGTGATGTCGCCTTGAAACGCCAGCACCTGCAAATCCAACATCAGCTTGGCGTAATCCGAATACCGCTGTGGTACGCCGATCGGCATGTCGAAGGTCGGCAGCTCCCTGGCCGATTGCTGGCCCCCCACCTGTATCCGCCGTTCGACATCTCGGACGCCGTCGAGATATTGGTCGAGCCGAGCCCGATCGCTCCCTCCAACCGCCCCCGAAAGGCGCTTCAGGTCCTGCGACACCAAGTCGAGAATACTGCGATCCTCTTTCGTGCGGCTCGCCCGAACGCCCGGATCCATGCTGTCGCCAAACAGGCTTTCAAACACCGCGTGCGGGCGGTTCTCCATCGGGACGGGTACGGTCGCACTGCGCCACGACACGGTGAAGTAGTAGGCACAGCTATAGGCAGACTCACACGCGCCCAGGACGTCGCTCGACTCCAGCCCCATTTCGAGAGACGCCAGTTGGGTGTGTTTGCCGAGTTCTTTCGCCGCCACCTGATCTACGGAGATGCCGCAGTAAAGATCCGCTCCGGAGGTCATTCTCGGGTGTGCCCCCGTGAGATAGGCGGCGCACGCCCGCGGGTGCTCGCCCCCGTCTTCGCCCTCCAGTTTGCGAGCTTGGTTATTGGCCAGCCCGCTGAGTACCAGCATCCGGTCCTTAAAGGCAGCCAGAGGCTTCAGGATAGGCGTGAGTTCCAGTCCAGTACCCGTAGCCTGGGGCGTCCACCCGTCCATGATGATCCCGTTCGGTACGACGAAGGTCCACAGGCGTGTCGCCGTTGTTTCAGCCGCTGAGCCGAAGGCCGGAACCATCGCGTCGAGGAACGGGACGGCAATCACCGCGCCGGCGCCGCGCAGGAAGGTACGACGAGGGATAGCTCTCTTGAAAATCATCATGATGAAGACTCTGCCATCTGGAAGGGCGCGCTACGGACCACACCCATAATCAGCGACGACCAGCGGTAGGCCTGAGAAGCCGAAGTTCGAACAATCTTGCGTATGGCCGGCATGTCAGAGGGCTCGACTGCCCGGCCAAGCGCGTACGTAAGCAATCGCCCGGTTACCGCCGTCACGAGCTGATCTTCCTTGCTCAGCAATACCTGCCTGAGTCCTACGGGTCCGTTAAACGCCGTGCCATCCGGAAGAATCCCCGATGCATCAATACGCCCTCCGCCTTCCGTGGTATCGCGCCACCGGCCCAACCCATCGAAATTCTCGAGCGCGAAACCCAGTGGATCCATCCGCGAGTGGCAGCTTGCGCATACGGGACTGACTCGGTGCAACTCCATCCTCTCTCTCATCGTCAGGAGCGCAACGTTCTTGTCCTCCTTCAACGAAGGAATGTTGGGTGGAGGCGGCGGGGGGGGAGCACCCAGGAGGTTCTCCAAGAGCCATTTTCCGCGCAGGGTGGGGGCCGTCCTGTTGGGATACGACGTCACCGTGAGCACGCTGCCCTGCCCCAAGAGTCCCCTGCGCGCGTCGCTAGCCAAGGTTACACGCCGGAACTCGCTGCCATAGATTCCTGGGATGCCATAATGCCGGGCCAATCGTTCATTCAGAAACGTATAGTCCGCACGCAGCAGATCGAGAACGCTCCGGTCCTCCCGCAGCATGCTCTCGAAGAAGAGTTGCGTTTCCTGCAACAGCGCCGCTCTGAGATTTTCATCGAAGTCGGGAAACGATGCTGGGTCGGGATTGACGCTTTCGATATTCCGCAGGTACAGCCACTGGCTCACGAAGTCGGTGACCAAGGACTTGGCACGCGGATCAGCAAGCATTCGCCTTACCTGCTGCTGTTGCATCTCAGGCTGTCTCAGCTCACCGCGTTCAGCCGCGCTAAGGAGTTCCTCGTCGGGAATGCTGTTCCAAAGGAAAAACGAGAGGCGCGAGGCGAGCCCCAGGTCGCTGACACGATGGACCCGGTCAGGAGCGTCTGACGGATCGAGCTCAATGCGAAACAGGAAATCGGGCGATGCAAGGATCCTCTGCAGAGCCATCCTGATCCCGCGCTCGAAGTCACCGCCCTCCTCTCTGGTCGCTCTGTATGGGCTCAGCAAGGCCGGAATCTCTTTGACGGCGATCGGCCGGCGGTACGCCCGGCGAGCCAGCCTGGTCACGATCTGGCTCGCGCATCGCTCTTGCTCAACCGGTGCCGATGGATTACAGACGAATACCTGGCGGCGGCTGGGCGTATCGCCAGGGCCTTTCATCGCGTACGGCCCTGCGACGGAGAGGCTACCGACGCCCTCGAAGAAAGCCGCCTGACGGGTTGAAACCAGGACTCCCTCCGGCTTCGCCGTGTCCTTGACAAAGGTTGCCGCAACCTGGTGAGGCCCCGCCTTGACCGCAAGCCGAACTTCCAAACCGTCGTCCAGCGCCTCGTCCGAACTGCCGTTTTGAGCGACCTTGACGGCCCCTTGGCTCTGCCCACCCACAGTGAACAATCCGACTCCCGCTCCGTCCAGCCGAATATGCAGCCGTCGCTCCTCGGACCCGCCGAGAATGCTTCCATCTCGGTCTCTCTGCAAACGGACCCTGATGATGTATTCGGCGTCCAGCGGAAAGTGATGTTGAACGAAGATTCCGCCCCTGGAGCCGACTGGCAGATCAGCGCTGCCACGATCTGTTTGCACGGTGGCTGCAGGAATCTGATAGTCGCGGACGCTCGGGCTGATGGAGGGATCACCAACCGCCAGGCGGCTGACCTTGGCGGCTGCCGCAAGATACTTCTCGAACAGCATTGGGGACAGCGTCAGGGTGCCCGCGTTGTTGTCAAAGCCCGCTCCCGAAGGATCCGCCGGGAGAAGTGATTCAACGTCGATGTCTAGACCGAGCAGATCGCGAACAGCATTCGCATACTGAGTACGGTTGAGGCGATGGACGGGAATTTTTCCAGGGCTCGGCCTGCGCTCCGCCGCCTGGTCGAGCGCGCTTTCCAAGTACTCGGCTAGCGCATCATATTTGGCGTCGTCGGGCCGAGGCATACGCGGCGGTGGCATATCTCGGGTTCGGAGCTTGAGAAGTACTTTTTCCCACACTGCCACGTCGGCGGCCGGATGATCCACGTCAGCCTTGTCGAGCAAGAGCCCGGAGGTGCGCAGTCGTTCGTTATGGCAGGAGACACAGAACTCGTTCAGCAGTTCCCGCTGAGAAGACAGGGAGGGCGCCGAAGATTCAGAGCCCTGCGCCGCAGATGCAGGCACAGTGATCTGAGAGGTCGCTATGTAGCCGGTCACCGAGAGAAGAATGGCACCGCCGGCCACGCGTAGCGCTCGCATACGGCCTCCCTGAACAGGCGAGTGCGTGAGGTGTTTCGATCTCTTCAAGATTCTCTATTCCCAGAAGCAACGTGTGGCGGGCGATGGGATGAAACCGGAGAGTCCCATTTTGACTTGTGCGAGCATCTATTACACCGATCGCGTCCGCACGTCAAAGGAATTTCTTCGCGGGTCAGATAGCAAAGGCGTAGAGCGCGGCCCTGTTTGTAAACGTTCGTGGAAACCCGGTTCCGCCGTCGAAAGTGGACCGAGGTAGCAGCGCTTGAGAGCTGGACGAACGTGCGACGAAGAAATCAGCGACGAAGAAATTCCTTTGATGTGCGGGCGTGGATCGGTATAAGAAGTGCTCGCTCAGGCAAAAAATTGAAATCCCGATGGGAGTGATCGCGATGCACAAACACAGATGGCAGATTTTGTTCGGGGTGGCGTGGTTGGTCACGGCGCCGGCAGTCGCCTATGCGCAGGCGTCGATTACCGGCGTGGTCAGGGACACATCCGGCGCCGTGCTGCCAGGCGTGACGGTCGAGGCCGCGAGCCCGGCGCTCATTGAGCAGGTCCGGTCGGTGGTGACCGATGGGACAGGCCAGTACCGTATTGAAAATCTGCGGCCGGGCACCTATTCGGTAAGGTTCACGCTAGCCGGATTCGCTTCGGTGAGTCGAGAAGGGATTCAACTGGGCGGGACGTTTGTCGCCAGAGTGAATGCCGACCTGCGGGTGGGAGGCCTGGAGGAAACGGTGACGGTCACTGGTGAAACTCCCACAGTGGACGTGCAGAGCACCGTGAACCAGAGCGTGTTGGATCAAGAGGTGCTCGAGCTCATCCCCGCGAACCGCACGCCAAACTTTACGGCGTCGCTCATGCCGGGTGTGACGAGGTCGAGACACGATGTCGGCGGGGTCACAGGGGAGGGGTCTGCCGCGGGAAATGTGACACTCCGCGGCGTCACCAACCTGCGCATGGTGACCTCTGGTGTGTCGAACCACCTCGGCATCGGGTCGGTCTGGAGCTCGCTCAACATGGAGCAGTACCAGGAAATGGCGGTTGATACCGGCGGTATCGGCGTGGAGCAGATGGAAGGGGGGCTGAGCGTCACCCTCGTCCCGCGTGAGGGCGGCAACGCGTTCAGCGGGACGTTCTTTGGCTCCTTCGGAAACGGCTCGATGCAGGGCAACAACTTAACCCAGAAGTTGCAGGAGGCGGGTCTGCGCACGCCGGACTCGATCAAGCAGCTCAGCGACCTGAATCCGTCCTTTGGCGGGCCGATTCTGCGCGACCGCGTGTGGTTCCATGGGACGGCCCGTTACTCGCGCGCGTGGAGCTACGTACCGTTGTTCTTCAACAAGAACGCGGGCAACCAGGACGTCTGGACTTACGAGGCCGATACCAGCCGGGAGGCGGTGGCCAACGAGAACACGCTCAAGCATGCCAACGGGCGAATCACCTGGCAGGCCAATGCGAAGAATAAGTTCGCGGCTTCCTACGAACGATCGGAGATCTGCGACTGCGCACGGAACCTGACCGCGACGCTCGCTCTCGAGGCGGCCATGGCGAATTGGGTCGACACCGGGGAACATCAGTTCTGGGGCGAGTGGACGGCCCCGGCTTCCAACCGGCTCTTGCTCCAGGCCACCTACTACGAACACGGGAGCGACGGCACGCGCCCGCTCGAGAACAGGGCCTTTCAGGCTCGCCCGAACGTGCCGCTGATCGGTGTGGTGGAGCAGTCGACCGGCATGCGGTACCGTGCCACCGCGACGGTGGATGATTCGTTCAACATGCTACGCCGCGTTCGGGCGAGCGCCGCGTACGTGACAGGCGCCCATGCCTTCAAAGCGGGCTTCCTCGGGGCGTGGGGCGACAATCTTACGGTGCAGCGCACTGTTGACGCGCCGATCGCGTTCCGGTTCAACAACGGGATCCCAAACCAGCTGACGGTGTTTGCGCGCCCCCATGACGCCCGGAACAAGGTGGACGCCGATCACGGGTTGTTCGTGGAGGATCGATGGACCGCTGGGCGGATGACGCTGACCGGGGGCCTCCGCTACGACTACTACCACCAGTCGTTTCCAGAGACGCGGATCGGACCGACGCAGTTCACGCCGAACCGCAACATCGTACTCCCCGACACAGAGGGTGCGCGATGGCACAACGTCTCGCCACGGTTCGGCCTCGCGTTCGACGCCTTCGGTGATGGGAAGACCGCGCTGAAGGTCAGCGTCGGCAAGTATCTCAACGCCGAGTCGATCAACGGGACGCTGTTTTCGAACGCGACTCCGTCGAACCTTCTCGTCACGAACACGGACAGGTCCTGGAATGACGCCGATCGCGACTTCGTGCCCGATTGTGACCTGGTCAACCCGGCTGCGAACGGTGAGTGTGGCGGGATGCTGAACTCCAACTTCGGTAGCAGCGTGCCCGGCCTCAACTACCATTCCGCCTTACTTACCGGCTGGGGCAAGCGTCCTGACAACTGGCAGTTCGCCACCGGCGTGGAACGCGAGATCGTGGCGCGGGTATCACTTGGGGCGGATTACTGGAGAACCTGGCAGCGCAATCACGTCGCCACGCAGAACCGCTCCTACGGGCCCGCCGACTTCGACGAGTTCAGCATCACGGCGCCGCTGGACCCACGCCTCCCCGGTGGCGGCGGCTATGTCATCTCCGGGCTGTACGATGTGAAGCCGCAAGCGTTTGGCCGGCCTTACGACGGCTTCGTGACCCACGCGAAGAACTTCGGCGACAGGACCGAGCTCTGGCAGGGGTTGGATCTCACCGTCAAGGCACGGCCCGCGGCAGGGATACTGCTGCAGGGCGGGACCACCACCCAGCGCCAGAGCACCGATAACTGCGATGTCGTGACCCACGCGGCCGGGGAACCGCCGGCTCGCGGACTTGGGGCGCCAGCGTACAACCCGAGCCAGCTCTACTGCAATGTTCCGGGAACTTTTCTGACGCAGCTCAGGCTGATCGGCGCCTACACGATCCCCCGCATCGACACACAGGTGACGGCCTCGCTCCAGAGTCTGCCGGGGCCGGAGATTGCGGCGAACTATAACGCGTCCCTCGCGGACGTGCTGCCGTCGCTGGGGCGGAATCTTGCGGGAGGCGCGAGGAACGTGACGGTGAACCTGATCGAGCCGCGCACCATGTATGGGCAGCGGATGAACCAGCTCGACCTTCGGATCGGCAAGATCCTGCAGTTTGGGCCGACTCGCGCGACCGTCAGCCTCGATCTCTACAACGCGCTGAATTCGAATACGGTGATACTGCAGAGCAACTCGTTCGCGATATGGCAGCGGCCTGAGTCCATTCTGCCCGCTCGATTCGCGAAGATAAGCGTGCGACTGAACTTCTAAGATTCGCCGCGACTTTCGTGTAATTTCTGCGTGCCCGATCGTTGCACGCTCGGCGACGATTTTTTGCGAACCGAGGGGGTGGAACATGCAAGAGACAGTCATTGGACGCATCGCGCAGAAGACGGTGAACCAGCCCGCCAGAACCCTGACCTTGACGGTCAACGGACGGCAGCACAGCGTCGTGGCGACAGCCGACACGCCCCTTTTGTACCTGCTTCACGACGATCTGGCCTTACGCGGGCCGAGATTCGGCTGCGGACTGGGACAGTGCGGGGCCTGCACGGTGCACTTGGATGGAAAACCGATTCGGTCGTGCGTGACGCCGGTCGGCAGTGCCGTCGGACACAAGATCACGACGCTGGAGGGCCTTGCCGACGCGTACAACGGAGGCAGCGGTCAGGCGTCAGCCTCCACATCCGATGCGACGAAGCTTCACCCGGTGCAGCAGGCGTGGATCGACGAGCAGGTGCCGCAGTGCGGCACCTGCCAGAACGGATGGATCATGTACTCGGCCCACCTGCTTGAGACCGTCGAGAAACCGACTGCCGGACAGATCCGCGCCGCGCTGAGCGGACTCAAGTGCCGTTGCGGCTCTCAGGTTGCGATCCTTCGAGCGGTCGAGCGCGCGGCGAAATTGATAGAGGAGGCGTGATGGGCGCCAACGAGACGGAAGCGGACGATCGCCACACGTTCACCCGCCGCGATTTCATCAAGGGCACCGGCGTGCTCGTCGTGGGGTTTACGACTACACGCATGCTTCACCGGGATTCGGTTGAAGCCGCGCAAGGAGGCATCGCTCCGGACTACCCGACCTATGACCTCGCTTCTGTGGATTCATTCCTGGAGATTCATGGCGATGGATCCGTGCTGGTCAAGATTGGCAAGATCAACAACGGGCAGGGAACGCCGACCTCCTGGACGATGATGGTCGCCGAGGAGCTCGATGTGCCGATCGAGCGAGTCGATGTCCGGTTCGGTGACACCGCGGCGACGCCCGATCAAGGCGGCACAGGCAACTCAAATGGCGTCGCTTCGACGTATGGCCCATTGCGCCAGGCCGCCGCGACTGCGCGACAAGCGTTGTTGAAGCTCGCGTCGACCAGGCTCGGCCTGCCCGTCGCAGACCTGACGGTCAAAGACGGCATCGTCGCCAGCGCAGCGGGCTCGCCGTCGGTGACCTACGCTCAATTGATCGGGGATAGAAGGTTTGATGCCTCGTTCTCAGATACCGCGCCAGTCAAGGAGCCCTCACAGTTCAGGATCATTGGCAAGATGTCGCCCCACCGCCCGGAGATTGCCCAGATCGTCACGGGTACACTTGAGTACACGCAGGACGTGCGTGTGCCGGGGATGGTACACGCGCGAAGCGTTCGGCCGCCGACGGCAGGCGCGACGCTCGTCCAGGTCGACGGCTTCGACGGCGGAGATCCCCCTGGCCTGGTCAAAGTCGTTTCGAAGGGCAACTACGTCGCGGTCGTCGCGAAGACGGAATGGCAGGCAATCCAGGCCGCGCAGCTCTTGAAGGTCACCTGGAAGAAGTCGGCCACACCTCTATTCCCGAACGGCGAAGAGGCAATGTACGACTACCTCGCGGCGACGCCTCCGCAAGCCGTGGCAACCCCGCTCAACGTCGGCGACGTCGATGCCGCGCTCGCATCCGCCACGCAGACAATCGTGGCCACCTACAAGTCCGCTTTCCAGACACCCGCCTCGATGACCCCCGGGTGCTGTGTCGCGGACGTGAAGGATGGCGGCGCGACGATCTGGTTCGGTGGACAGAAACCGTACCGCGTGCGTCTCGCCGTCGCAGACCTGCTCGGCATTCCGAGCGCGAAGGTACGGGTGATTTTCCATCAGGGTGCCGGCGCGTACGGCACCAACGACACCGACGACGTCGCCGCCGAAGCGGCGTGGATCTCGCAGCAGGTTGGCCAGCCGGTCCGCGTTCAGTGGATGCGAAGCGAGGGCACCGCGTGGGGTCCGAAGGGTCCGCCTCACCTGACCAGGATGCGCGCGGGGATCGACGCGAAGGGCACCGTGATCGCCTGGGACTATGACGGACGAATGCTGAGCGGCCAGCAACGGGCCGCTGGCGCCCTCATCGCCGGCGACACGCTGATCGGTCAGGCGATGGGCTACGAGCCGCTCAACGCAAGCGAGCATGGGAGTCCGTCCGATCGCTACAGCTTCGCGAACAAGCGTCGCGTCTCGAACGTCATCCCGTCGAAGTGGGCATACCAGACCGGGCTGCGGACGGCGCATTTCCGCGATCCGAACGGTCCCCAGGTGACATTCGCGAGCGAGCAGTTCGTTGACGAGGTCGCCGCGGCCTTGAAGCAGGACCCGATCGCCTTTCGCCTCGCCTATCTGGATCCGACGGTCGCCGCGCGGGATATCGACATCATCGAGCAGGTCGGGAAAGCGGCGGGTTGGATTTCGCGGCCCTCGCCGAACGTCGGCAGCGCCACGGCGCCGATCGTCAGCGGCCGCGGCTTCGCGTACCATCCGCGGGGTGGAACGTACGTAGGCATCGTCGCTGAGGTCTCGGTCGACCGGAGGACGGGCCAGGTTCGGGTAACAAAGTTCACGATCGGCCACGACTGTGGTCTCGTCGTGCACCCCAAGAACGTCGTGAACTGCGTCGAGGCCAACTTGATGCAGTCGATGAGCCGTGCCCTCTACGAGCGCGTGAACTTCGACTCCGAAACCGTCAAGGCGGTGGATTGGGTGACGTACCCGGTGATCGATATCAGAGACGTCCCGGAGGTAAAGGTCGTGCTCATCAACGCTGATGGCAGAGGCCCGAACGGCACGTTCATTCCGCCAACCGGCGTGGGAGAGGCGGCGACGAAGCCGACGGCTGCCGCGATCGGAAACGCAATCTTCGACGCAACCGGTGTCCGGATGCGGCGCCAGCCGCTGACTCCGCAGACGGTGCTGGCTGCGCTCAAAGCTGCTGGAAGGGCGCTTTAGGGGCGAGACCGAGCGCAGTCCGACCTAGATGGGCGGCGGGGCGATCGGTGGGAGCGTGGCCATGGCGTCAGTGCCGTCGCACCGACGCCATGGCATTCTCGGAGGGCGGGTCCCGCGAAGCGGATCCGCCGCGGCGAGTTAGAAATCGACCTGGAGGACGAGCTTCACGAACCGCGCGTTGAGGATGCTTTGCGGCCGCTGCCAGGTTGCGAACGCGGGGCTGACCGTGAGCACCGGGCTCGAGTTGAAGACGTTATATACGTCGATGCTCGGCGTGGCGCGCAGCCGGCCGACGGTCACGGCCTTGCCGAAGCGCACATCGAGCTGGTTGACGCGTTGGCCCTGCATCGTGCCCGGCTCAATGAGCGGCACCGTCACGTTGGCCACACCACCCGAGAGACTGCGGCCGAGCGAAGGAGCCACGATCGCGTTGGTCGCCACGTAGTTGGCGAGGATCGCCGATCCCGGCAGGCTCTGGATCGTCGCGCTCATCTGCACGCCGATCCGCGGGATCATGTACATCGTCATGAACTTCACCTGCGTGGCGAAGGCTTCCTGAACGTGGCAGTTCGGCGCGCCCAGCGGGTTCAGCTCCGGAAGCGCAGCCAGGACCTCGCAGTTGTCGGTGGTGCGCCGTCCCGTGCTCATGCCTCCCTGAAACGACAGCCCATTGGCTGGACGTGCGTTGATGGTGAGGTCCATGCCATTCCAGACGTCGCTCTGGCTGCCGTAGTTCTCCGCAAACGTGACCAGGCCGCTGGCCGGCCTGCCGAACGCGGACGGCTTCAGGTTGTAGAGGCCCGGGATGACGTAACCGCCGCCGCCGGGGAGCCGGGGATCGGACGGCGCCGTGATGCTGAAGGTATCGAAATCGGCGGCGCTGATCGCGCGATCGTCGGTCACGACGAAATTGCCGAACGAGGTCCTGAAGTAGCTGACGTCCATCGAGATCCGGGGGAAGAGCTCGTGCTGGATGCCCGCTGAGAACTGCCAGTTGTAGTCACGCTTGCCCCAGCCGCTGAGCGTGTCCGGATCGTAGGAGACGCCCGGCCGGGAGCTGCCGAAGTCCTGGTTGTCCATCGCCCCGCACTCACCGTTGGCGGCCGGGTTGGTGAGGGTGCAGTCGGGCACGAAGTTTCGGTTCGCGTCGTTCCACGACCGGTTGGTCGTCAGGACGAGGCGCTGCACCGGTGCCATCAAGTGGCCGAAGGTGCCGCGGGTGGTAATCGACGTCATGTACTTGTTGAGGCTGGCCTTCAGCGCCGTCTTGCCGTTGCCGAAGACGTCGAACGCGGCGCCGGCGCGCGGCGAGATGTCGTGCACGCGAATGCCGTCGAGCGAGGGGACGACCGCGTTCCGGTTCGGGACGAAATCGCCGACGCCGAGCGCGACCTCCGGGAACGAGTTGTGGGCGTAGTCGTAGCGCAACCCGGCATTCAGCGTGAGCCGGTTCAGCGTCCACCGATCCTGCACGAACAACCCGTGGTCGGCGTCGATGCTGGTGAGCCAGCGGAACGGCGTCGCGGTCAGCGTCAGCCGGTTCGGCACTCCGTTGTTGAACCGGAAATCCATCGGCGAATCGACGCTGTAGTTCAACTCGTTGGCCCGGTAGGTCGCATAGGTGAAGCCGACCTTCATGGCGTGGGCACCGGTGATGTACGACGCCGCGACCCGGTACTGAAACACCCAGGAATCCACCTGCCGGACGATTTCCGACGCGCGGACGCCGCGGTAGCTGAGACCGGTTGACTGCTCGGTCACGCCGTTGAGCTTCTGCGCCTTCTCCGGCGGACGATAGACGTCGGAATTGTGGTGCAGGGCGTTGGCCTCGAGCAGCAGGCGATTGTTCACGGGCGACGTCCAGTCGGCCGAAGTGACGTTCTTGATCGTCGTCACATGCTCGGCGGTCGCTTCCGGCGCGATGGTCGCCGTCGCCGTCCTCGCGCACTCACACCGGCTGGTGTAGTCGTACGCCCCCGCGAACTTGTTCCTTGCGGTCGCCTGCCAGGTGACGCGGCCGATGCCGTTGCGGCCGATGTCTTCCTTGGTCCACGGATCGCGGCTGGTATCGGGCTCATAGGTCCAGGCGTTCGGGTTGCCGGCGTTCTTGTTGAAGAACATCGGCACGAACTTCACGACGCCGGCGCTGCGGGCCGTCCCGTAGAACCAGACGCGGTCCCGCACGAGCGGTCCGCCGAAGTCCGGGTTGAAGTCCCAGTACGTCTTCAGCGCGTCGGGTGTGCGCAGACCCGCGTCTTTGAGTTTCTGCGTCAGGTTGTTGCTCTGCAGCGATCCGTTCGCGAAGCTGGCGTACACGGAGCCGCGGAAAGTGTTGCCGCCTTCACGCGGCACGAGGTTGATGCGGACGCCGCCTTCCTTCTGTTCCGCGGAAATCCCCGCGGTGTCAACCGTGACCTCCTGGTAGGCGCCGACGTTGAACGTGCCGGTGGCGCCGCCGCCAAATGGGGAATGGGTGCCGATGCCGTTCACGAACATGCGCGTCGCGGTGACGCCATAGGCACTCACACCGCTGCGGCCGTGGCCATCGAGGCCGCCGACGTCCTGCGACTCGGACGTGACGCCCGGCAGCATGGCCGCAAGGCTCACGGTGGTGCGGCCGGTCGGCAGCGCATCGAGCACTTCCTCGGACAGCACCCGCTGCCGCGTGGTGCTCTGGACGTCCACGATCGGCGTCTCGCCGGTCACGGTGATCGTCTCTTCCAGCGACCCGACGCGGAGCTCCGCGTTGACCGACGCGATGAACGTCCCCGCGAGCATCACGCCTTCGCGCCTGACGGTGCCGAAGCCTGGAATCGAAAACGTGACGACGTAATCGCCCGGCCGCAGGTTTTCGATGCGGTACTGGCCGGTGCCGTCGGTCGTGACCGACCGAACGCGTTCGATGAGCGCCGGGCTCGACGCCTCGACGGTGACGCCGGGAAGAACGGCGCCGGATGTGTCCCGGACGACGCCCGTGATTGACGCCTGCGCAAACAGTGCGGAGGGAGCCAGGATGAGCGATGCAAACACGAGCAGCGCGAGCCGTGCATGTCGATGCATGGGGGAAACTCCTATGAACCGGATGGGTCGGTCTCGGGGGGCGTTGGTTGCGGGGGACATTACGGGACCGCTCCAATTGAAGTCAAGCAGAAACGCCTTCTTCTTGACGATTCCGGATGCCTCCTGTATAAGCCGTGGGGACCTTCCCGACGCCTCTGAAAGGGGTTCGCATGCGCTGTCTGTTGGCGGCTTCGTTCGCTCTGCTCGTGTCGGCGGTCGCGGCTCCCGCAGCCGCACAGTCACCTTCCTCGCCACCAGTCACCTTCGCGAAACACGTCGCGCCGATCCTGCAGAACAAGTGTCAGTCCTGCCATCGGAAAGACACGTTCGCGCCGATGTCGCTGGTGACCTTCGAGGAAGTGCGCCCGTGGGCGCGGTCGATCAAGGCGAAGGTCGTCGCCCGCGAGATGCCTCCGTTCTACATCGACAGGAACGTCGGCATCCAGCACTTCAGCAACGACGCCTCGTTGAGCGACAAGGAAATCGACACCATCGTGAAATGGGTGGACAGCGGTGCCCCGTTAGGCAATCCCGCCGACATGCCGGCGCCGCGCGTCTTCGCCAACGAGCGAAGCTGGCAGTTTGGCAAGTACGGCGAGCCCGACATGGTGCTCAACCTGCCGCAGGACTACATGATGCCGACGTCCGGTCCGGATCACTGGCCGAACATCCTGGTCGATCCGGGTCTGACCGAGGATCGCTACCTGGCCGGCGTCCAGATCATTCCGACCAAGGGCTACACGTTGATCCACCACATTCGCTCGGGCCTGGTCGCGCCTCCGAGCGCAGCGGGCGCCGTGAGCGAGGGCGACGAAGGCATGGGGCGGTTCCTCAACGAGTACGCGATCGGCAAGGGCGCCGATCTCTTCCCCGAGGATTCGGGGCGCCTGCTCAAGGCGGGCACCAAGGTCAGCGTGTCGCTGCACCTGCACCCCGTCTACGGTGAAGCGGCGACCGGGGCCAAGCACACGCCGGTGAACATCGCCCTGGCCCTGAAGTTTCACCCGAAGGGCTTCAAGCCGAAGCACGTGGTGATTTCCGACAGCGGCAAGTATCCCGGCATCGACATCCGTCCGGGCGACCCCAATGCGCGGGTGGACGGGTACTACATCCTGGACAAACCGACGCGGCTGCTCTCGTGGCAGCCCCACATGCACAACCGCGGCAAGGCCTCGTGCATCCTCGCGATCATTCCGATGCTCGATGCGGCCTCGACCGACGGCCTCACCTCGGGGCAGCCCGGGTTCGAGACGATCAATTGTGCGAAGTTCACGTTCAACTGGCATCTGAATTACATCTACGCCGACGACGCCGCCCCGCTCCTGCCGGCTGGCACGATGCTGCACACCATCCAGTGGTTCGACAACAGCGCCGCGCAGAAGACCAACACCGATCCATCGGCGCAGGTGACGCGCGGCAATCGAACGATCGACGAGATGTCGGGCGGATGGCTCAGCTTCTATGAGATGTCCGAGGCGGACTACGCGCAGGAGCTCGCCGACCGTGGCGCCAAGCGGTACAGCGTGCCCACGGCACGATCCAAGTAATGGGCGCGACACCGCATCGAGCGTGGACGGCGACGGTCGTCGCCGTCATTTTTCTGGGATCCGCGGCCCTGTTTCTCGGATCCGCTACCGCGGCGGCGCAGTTCGTTGAGCACTCGCCTTTCGGCTTCGACCGTGGGCAGGACGTCGGCCCGACGTTCGACGGCTGGGCGCGCAACGCCGACGGCACCTACAGTCTCTATTTCGGCTACTTGAACCGGAACGCGGCCGAGGAGCTCTACATTCCGATCGGCCCTGACAACACGATCGAGCCCGGCGGCGACCGCGGTCAGCCGACGTACTTCTATCCCGCAGGGTCGCACGAGCCCGCGGGGCTGTCCGACCGCGACGTCACCGGGCGCCGCCGCTGGTGGGTGTTCAGGGTGGATGTGCCCAGTACCTGGACCGAAAAGGATCGGCTGACCTGGACGCTGAAGTCGCGCGGCAAGACCAATCGCGCGACGGCGTGGCTGCAGGCCGAGTATGAGGTGAATGCCGACTTCATCCGGGAGAATGCGGCCGACGGCCACCTGTTCAGCAGCGCCGACTTCGAAGAGGGCAATCAGCCGCCTGCCGGCACGATTGCGGGCGGCGGGACCGTGACTCTACCGGGCGCGGCGATGCTGACGTTCAACGCCACCGACGACGGCCGGCCGAAGGCAGCCGCGCAGCCGGCCGCACGCCGTCGCCCGGCGCAGGCACTGCGTGTGCGGTGGACCACCTACCGCGGCCCCGCGCGCGTCACGTTCGATCCCGAGACCGCGGGCTCCCTTGAGGGGACCGCCGCCAAGTTCGCCACCAAGGCGACCTTCTCGGCGCCCGGCACCTATCGCCTGAGAGCGATTGCCAGCGACGGCCTGCTCTACTCCACCCACGACGTGGACGTCACGGTGAATCCGGCGGCCGGCACGGCTTCACGGTAGCTTCATTCGGGACGTTCGGGTCGTTCGGACGTTCCGAACGCCCGAACGATCTGGCATAATCTGCGGCTATGTCACTCCGAATTTCCGCCCTATTGCTCGCATCGCTTCTGACGGCTTCCGGCAGCGTCCTTGCCGGTCAGGACGCTCCCGCCGTCCAGGCGCGCATCGACGCGGCGCGCAAGCTTGCCGGCGAGCAATGGTCTTCGACCGTCGATCTGTTCTGCGCGAGCGAGCAGCAGGTCGCGGCCATGAAGATCCTGCCCTCGGCCAATGCCGGCGACGACGCCGCGGCGCTGCGCAGGGAGCCGATGAAGCTGTTCGACAACATGTATTTCGTTGGCACCAGGACGGACGCCAACTATGTGCTCACCACGCCCGACGGCTACATCGTCATCGACTCGGGGCGGCCGCAGCGGCTGGAGGACACGTTCCTCGCCGGCTTCAAGGCGCTCGGCCTCGATCCCGGCCGCATCCGCTACGTGCTGATCGCGCACGAGCACGAGGATCACTTCGGCGGTTCGACGACGCTGCAGCAGCGGTATCCATCGATTCGTGTCGGCATGTCCGCCGCCGCCTGGGACGGCGTGGCGAAGATGGAGGGTGCGCCGAAGCGTGACCTCGTCCTCGAGGAAGGCAAGCCCGTGACGTTGGGCGGTTTCTCCGTGAACCCCGTGGCCATCCCCGGCCATACTGCCGGGTCGCTCGGCTTCATCTTCGAGGTGAAGGACAACGGCCGGACGCACGTTGCCGGCGTCTTTGGCGGCACCGTGCTGAACCCCACCGCGAGGATTCCGTTCGACCAGTACAAGAAGTCGATCGAGCACTGGCAGGCGCGCACCAAGGCCGCGCGCGTGGAGGTCCCGCTGCAGAACCACCCGATCATGGACCGTGCGTTCGAACGGATGGCCATGCTGAAGGCACGCAAGCCGGGCGAGGCCCATGCCTTCGTCGTCGGAGAGGCGTCGGTTCAGCGGCTGGTCGGGTCGATGGTCGAGTGTGCCAACGCGCAACTCGCCCGGCGCGGGGCGTTGTAGTGGCGACTGAACGGAAGCGAGAGTTATTGAGGGCTTGCGGGTAGCCTCCCAACACGATCGATCTGGCGACGGCGCAGGCCATCGGCCTGGCTCGGGCCGGCCGGTATCCCGACGCGGCGCGCGTCTGCACCGAAGCGCTCAAACAGGCCCCTCCGGGCATCGCCGGCTGGCTGCTGGCAGCCGAACCGATGCTGAATTCAAGCGCACGCCCGGACATATGGGCAGAAACGTTGGCGATTCTGCGCGATCGCGCGATGTGACAGCCTGTCACATCTTTTCAGGTCCGTTGTCATGACGTCCCCGCCCCTGCCGCGAGACGATGCCTCGCAGGAGGTTAGTGATGAACGTCAAAGACACACGGCGATACGAAATGCTTGTTCGGGTTCGGGACTTCGGCACGGCCTACGGACACCTGTTTCCGCAGTCGAGCGTCGGCCGACAGAAGTTCGATGAGGTCAACAAGGCGATCGAGGAAGTCGAAGCCCACGCGCTGACCCGCATGACCGAGTCGGCGCCCGCCACCGCGAATCAGAAGGCGAAGGCGCGCAAGGCGCTCGGCGACGGCCTGCTGGCCATCAGCCAGACCGCGACTGTCCTGGCCAGGGAGGTGCCAGCGCTGGACGGTCGCTTCGAGATGCCGAGGATCACCAGCGATCAGGCCACCCTGATTGCCGGGCGCAAGTTCGCGCGCGACGTCGAGCCCTTCAAGAGCCACTTCATCGCCCACGGGATGGCCACCACCTTCGTCGCGGACTTCGAGGCGCTGGTGGACGGCTTCGAACGCGCGTTGCGCGCGCGCGGCATGGGGCGCGACGAGCGCGTGGCGGCCAGCGCCGGCATCAAGACCGCGATCGCGTCAGGGGTCGATGCCGTCCGCGCCCTCGACGTCATCGTTTCCAACTACCTTCACCAGGATCAGACGATCAGCGCCGTATGGGGTCGAGATCGCCGGATCGTGTACCCCGGTTCGACCAGCAGTCGCACCACTCCGGAGCCCGCGACGCCCGCCACGCCGGCGGTCGCCGTCACCGCGTAACGCGTTCACACAGAAGGAGGACGTCATGGCACAGCGACGCGATGTTCATGTGATCGCCAAAAGCGATCGGGACGGCTGGAAGGTGATGCAGGGCCAACGCACCCTGTCGAACCACCGCACGCAGCGGACGGCGATCAACGCGGGCCGCCGCCTGGCCAGGCGCAACTGCGTGGAGCTCGTGACCCACGGCCGCAACGGCACGATTCGGTCGAAGGACAGCTTCGGCTACGAATCGGCGGTGCGAGACACGGAGAACTAGTCAGTAGTCAGTTGTTAGTTGTCAGTTGTCAGTAATCGGTAGTCGGTAGCTGGCGAGGCCGGCTTCCGGCTACCGCTGAAGGAGGACAGTGATGAAGATTTATCTCGCGCTCCTGGCTGCTCTGCTTGCCCCGTATGTGTTGTTCATCCTCTTGGTTGTCTTCGGAGACATCGCGGTGGTCGGCATGTTCGGTGTCCTGGCATCCGCGCTGATCTTCAACGTCGCGCCTTGGCCGAGATGAAGCATAGGTCGGCAACAGTTCCGCTTGGAAGGAGAAGAACAATGCCCATTCTGAAACGTGCGTCCGGCACGCTGTCGGCGCTGGTCGCCACAGTGATGATGGGGGCGATAGTCGGGATGCTTCCCGCGATTCTGTTCACAGTCGTCATCGCCCTGGTGGCGATGATCATCAACACTGCCGAAGCGCGAATGAGAGGCGAGGCGCAGCGAACGCTGCTGACAGCTGAACACGCCACGTTTGGCACGGTGTTAGCCGTGATGGCCGTGTGGACGACGATCGGCCTGTACGGTCCACGCGACGCGGCCGGCTTGGTCTTCGCGACGGTTTCGGCCATGGTCATCGTCGTTGGCGCGTCGATTTTGCGCGCGGCGCTCACACGCGAGCCGTTCGTCTCAGTGACGGGTGGCTAAGACGCAACACACCCAAGGGGCTGGCGCCAGGCCGCTCCCGGCCGGGCACGAAATAACAGGTGCGCCGCGCGCCACGGATCGTGTTCGATCTGTAGAACACCAATGACTGCCTTTGAATGGGGAGACCGCCTTCCGACGCTGCTCGCATCGCGCGTCGCATTGCGGCACATTGAACCATCCGATGCCGCGGACCTGATATCGGTCTTCTCGGACCAAGACGCGATGGGCCAGTGGGTGTCGATGCAATCGCTGGCTGACGTCGATCTATTCCTGCAAGTCAACACACTCGGGTTGGAACGACGCCAGTTGTTTTGCTGGGGTATCGCCGACCGCACGGATAACCGGATTGTCGGAACGTGCGGCCTCAGTTCGATCGATCCGCGCCACTACCGCGGCGAAGTGGGATTCATGCTGATGCCGTCGCGTTGGGGGCAGGGTCTCGCGCGCGAAGCCGTGACGGCCGTGCTCGCCTTCGCCTTCAACACGCTCGACTTGCACCGGGTCGAAGCGTTTACGCTTCCGTCGAACAGCCGCGCCGTCGCCCTTCTGAAGCGAATGGGTTTTCAGCAGGAGGGCCACCTTCGGCAGCGATACCACGTCGGTGGAACGCACGTCGATGCCCTGGCCTTCGGGCTGCTGCGGTCCGAGTGGAACCAAAGAACGCGTTGAGGTGAGCACCTCTATCGCGCGCTGGCTGTCGATCCTCCTGCATCCCTTCGTCATGGTTGGCGCGCTGGTGGGCTCAGCCGCCGCCTCGCGGCAGTCAACGGGCGACGCGCTGCGCAGCGTGGCGCTCGTCGTCGTCTTTACGATCCTTCCGCTTGCCGTGCTGATGGCGCGACAGGTCCGGCGCGGCGCCTGGCACAACGCCGACGCATCCAATCGCGACGAGCGTCCGCTCCTGTTTCTGGTCGGCGGTGTGGCACTCGTGGCACTGCTCGCTTGCGTCGTGCTGCTTCAGCCCCAATCTTTCATGGTGCGCGGGGTGGTCACGACCTTGGGCATGCTCGCCGTCTGCGCTGTCACGACGCGGTGGATCAAAGTGTCGTTGCACATGGCATTCGCCACGTTTGCCGCCGCCGCGCTCGCGCTGGCCCGGTCGCCGGCCGGCTATATCCTGCTCCTCGCATTGCCGCCGTTGCTGTGGTCGCGCCTGACGCTCAATCGGCATACCCGCGTCGAGGTCGCGCTCGGCGTCCTCATCGGGGCGCTCGCCGGCGCGGCGATTCATTACTTGTAACGCAGGAACGGAACGGGCGAACGGAACGTCCTTTCTGCGGATATTTGAGGCATGCGGCGCTGTCGTCGTGCCAGAACGGCGACAGCCGCAGTCACTCCTTCAGCGTCTCCGGCCAGATGCGAAGGCCCGCCTTTCTGCCGGCGTCCCAGAGCTGGTGGTCGAAGGTCGCGAGAGTGATTTCCGCGCCGACTGCCTCTTGCCAGGTCAAGGCCGACGCCAGTTGGACAGAATCGTAGCCGCGCAGTGCGAAATCCCACGCGAGGGCCTCCGCACGTGAGACGAGCGCCTCCGTCACCGGTATCTTGGCGATGTCCGGCCATTGCCTCGCGAAGGCACGCTGCGCTTTGCGCCCACTCTCCGGTTCGACGATCCCAAGCCGGACCGCTTTCGCCAGCGCGGCGGCAACCTCGGCTCGACTCACCAGAGACGTCGCGACGACATCGGCGCCGGCAGACAGTGCGCCCGTTTCTCGCGAGCCACGCTCGGCGACGTAGCGCTTGACCAGCGCGCTCGCGTCCAGGTACACAATCACTCGCGATTCTCGCCGATCAGATCCGCCACCGTTTTCCTGCCGCTGCGCACTCGAGCGACAGGTGTCGCGGGCTTCAATCGCCGCCCGCTCCACACAATGCCGCCCGCGTTGGTCAGAGCCTCGAGCCGCTCACGCAGTGAGCTGGCGTCGGCGATCATTCGCGCCACCGGCCGGCCGTGTTCGGTCACCACGATCGTTCCCCCACGGCTGACCTCGCGCACGCACTCGCTCAACTTGGATTTCAGTTCACGTATTCCAATGCGGCGTTCGGCCATGCCGTTCCTCCATCGAATGGATGAGACTACATTCTATTATATGCGCCCACATCAGGCCATCGCACGTGCGACATCGAACGGAGCGCCCTTGTCAGCGACGACCGCGCATGCATGTCCGGGGTGAGAAGGCGGCGGGGTGGCGTGAGCCGAACACCGAACGCGGCTACTGCGGCGGTATCCAGCGGCCGCAAGCACTCCGGCAGTGCCGCGCTCATTCGGAGGGATCGGGACGCGCGGTAAACGGAACGAATGGAACGGCGAACGGAACGTCCGAACGAGTCGAACGTCCCGAACGCCTGAACGATCTGATCTGTTACCGGGTGGGCATGGGGATCTTTTCCCAGACCTGATGGCTGGGGGCGGACCCCAGTTGATCGAAGCGGGTCCAGGTGTGCGACTTGCCGTCGGGCGACACGCGATACATCACCCGCTCGTCTACGACACCCTTCGTTGCGCGCTCGCGATACATCGTGTTGCGGTCGACGAGCCACATCGCCACGGTCTGGCCGAGGCCGTTCGGCCCCTGCGGATTCGGATAGATGTTCTGGCCATCGAGCTTGTACCAGAACTCGCGCGCGTCATCGGTCATGATGTTCTTGTAGTCGACCTTCGTCGGCGGCCAGTAGAGGAAGACCTCCTGCTTGATGCCGCCCCTCTCGGCCGTGTAGATCACGGTGCCGGTGTTCGTGAAGCGGCCCGCGGTCCTGAACGACGGATCCGATCGATCGAAATTGATGCGCCACGCACCGATGAACGGCAGCTTCGACGGATCCGTCCGGTCCGGCAGGATGCGGTAACTGCCGAAGAACCCAATCGGCGGCGCCTCCGGCATGTTCGCGGCCGGGGCACCACCCTGGCGTCCCTCACCGCCAGCGCGCTGCGCGTGCACGGGCAGGCCGGACCCCAGCAACGCAACGGCCATCAGGATGGCCAGGGCCAGACAACTCGACGTTCTCGACATAGAAGCTCCCTTCAAAGAAATGACGCGGATCGGCAGAGATGGATCAGAAGGATAGCTCAAGAACGCGCCTCGCGCTCGCCGAGCGTGAGATCCACCATCAGTTCGCCGGCAAGGGCCTCGAGCACCTCGCGCAGTCGATCGCTGGCAATCGTCTCGGGAACGCGGACCGTGGCGCGGGCGTGGAAGAGCGCGTCGCCCGACATCGGCGCACTGGCGACTTCTGTCTCCAGATGCTCGATGTTCACCTGATGCTGCGCCAGCACGCGTGAAATGTCGCGGACGATCCCGGGACGATCGTTGCCGACGACTTCGAGCTGAAGTGTCTGTGCCGGTGGCTGGGTGGGACCGGCGCCGAGGGCGCGCGTCCGAACGATCCGAACGACCCGAACGCCCGAACGATCTTGACTGCTTATCTCCTGCGCGGCACGGCTACCCGGCGGTCATCGTCGTCGTTGCCCTGATTGCCGCTGTTGCGCAGCGCGCGGTATTCGTCGGACTGCGTGAGCGCGTACTCCAGGTCGCGTTCGGTCCAGTTGTAGCGCATCACCTGCTCCGTCCAGTTGCGGAGACCCTGGGGGTCGGGATTACGCCCGAGCACCGTCCGATAGCTGCGCCGCACGATCGTCTCGGCGTCGCGGTAGCTCCACCGGGCGTTCGACTGGACGCGGTTGCGGTTGCCGTTGCCGTAGCGCTCGTTGCCGTTGACGTTGCCGTTCCTGTTGCCATTCCGCGCGCGACCGAAGCCGGCGTCAACGCTGTAAGACGACACGCGATCGTTGAAGCCCATGCCCCGCAGATCACGAACGTCATATTCGATGACCTTGGCCTGGCCGCGGAAACTCGGATCGCGAAACACCGTCGCGACGGCGTTGCCGAACACGCGGGCCGACGACACGCGGTCGTTCATCCCGGATGGCACACCTTCCACGTCGTAGCCGACAGGCGTACAGAAGTAGCGGCCCTGGAAGTTGATGTCTTCGTAGAAGCAGACGCCCGATCGCGGCGTGGCTTCGCGGCCCCAGCGTTGAGCCGAGGCGGTCGACACGTGGGTCAGGAGCGCAGCTCCCATGAGAATTCCGATCGTCAGATAGCGCTTCATGCTGCCCAGTGGCGCAATGGTCGTGCCATCAAGAACGCCCAATTTCTGCGAATGTTTCAGGCGCGTGGCGCTGAACGTGTACTCGTACAGCGACAGCCGCTGATCTCCCGAACTCCTGTCAGAGATTGACGCCACGTAATAGAAGGTGGTCCCATCTCCTGTGGATCAAGTGCGGCGGGGGCCTTCACGGCCCGCGGAACGTAAACGCTGCGCGTGGGCAGGCGACGACCCGCTGATGCAGGCCTATCACGACGAGGAGTGGGGCGTGCCGCAGCGCGACGCACGCATGCTGTGGGAGATGCTGATGCTCGAAGGCTTCCAGGCCGGCCTCGCCTGGATCACCGTGCTGCGGAAGCGCCAGGAATTCCGGAAGGCGTTTGCCGGCTTCGACCCCGCCGTTGTGGCCCGCTACGGCACACGCGACATCGACCGGTTGATGAAGAACGCCGGCATCATCCGAGCCAGGGCCAAGATCGAAGCCACGATCGCCGGGGCCCGCATCTACTGCGAGATGCGCGACCGAGCCGAGGATTTCCGGGAATTGTGCTGGTCGTTTACCGACGGGCGGCCGGTGAAGAGCACGGGCAAGACGTTTCCAACCCAAACGCCGCTCTCCGAGGTCATCTCAAAGGACCTGAAGCGCCGCGGCTTCAAGTTCGTCGGCCCCACCATCGTCTACGCCTGGATGCAGGCCGTCGGCATCGTCAACGACCACTCGATCGATTGCTTCAGGCGGGCTCAGGATAGCCAGCAACGCGGTAGCCGGTAGCTGGTTACGACTACCAGCTACCGACTACCGACTACTGACAACTGACAACTGCTCTAGAAATCCAACTGCAGCACGAGCTTCGCAAAGCGGGCGCTGAGGATCTCCTCTGGCGCCAGCCAGTTGTCGTAGCTTTCGCTCACGCTGAGCACATCGTTCGAGTTCAGCGCATTGTAGAGGTCGAAGCCGACGGTTGCGCGCCGGGCGCCGAACCGAAGGATCTTCGCAAACCGCAGGTCGAGCTGATTCATCCGCTCGCCGTACATCGTCCGCGGCTCGACCAGGCTCACGACCACGCTGCTCGCGTTACCCGAGAGGCTCCGACCCAGCGTCTGAGCGACGACGGCATTCGGCACGATGAAGTTGGCGGCGATCTCCGGTCCCGGCAGGTTCTGGAGCGAGGCCGACATCTGGACGTCGACGACGGGTATCACAAACGAACCGAGCAGCTTGACCTGCGTCTGGAACGTCCCGGGGGCGTCGCAGAACTGCCTGGGGATGGACGCGCCGCGCGTGGCGCCAGCGGAGCGATCGACGAAAGGCCCTCCCTCGATCATCGACCCCGGCACCCTGGCCGCCAGATCGCAATTGTTCTTGCTTTCACGCTCGGTGCTCGTGCCGCCCTGGATCAGCACCCCCGCCCGCGGCCGCGCGCTCAGCGTCACGTCGAAGCCGTTGAAGACGTTGGTCTCCTTGCCGTAATTCTTCGACAGGCTGACATACTCGTCTGACTGCCCGAACTTCGACGGGTTGACGTTGTAGAGACCGTTGAGCACGTAGCCGCCGCCGTCCGGCAGGCGCGAATCGACCGGCGCCGTCACCCTGTACTCGTTGAAATCCGCCGGGGTCACCGCCCTGTTCTCGACCGCCGCGAGGTTGCCGAACGCCGTCCGCCAGTAGGCGACGTCGAGCGCCACTCCACTCATGAGCTGCTGCTGCACGCCGGCCGAGAACTGCCAGTTGTCGTAGCGAGTGCCCCAACCGGTCATCGCATCCTGATCGAAGGCGCGGCCCGGCTGGGTGCTGCCGAAGGCGCGGTTCGCGAACGCCCCGCATTCGCCGTTGGCCAACGGGTTGATCAGATCGCAATCGGGCACGAAGTCGCGATCGGCGTCGTTCCATGACCGCGTCGTGCTGGTGACCAGCGCTCCTACCGGAGACCCGGCCGCCCCCCAGATCGTGCTGCGGTCCTGCGCCACCAGGTAGTGGTTGAAACTCGCCTTCACCGCCGTCTTCCCGTTGCCAAACGCGTCTATCGCCACGCTGGTCCGCGGTGACAGGTTGTGCCACGACGCCCCGTTTGTTTCGGGGGTCACGATGTTGCGATTGGGCGTCCACACGCTCGGGCCGACGGTCACCTCGGGAAACTTGATGCGTGCAAAGGAGTACCGCAGGCCGCCGCTCATGGTCACGCGGCCCCTGGTCCAGCGGTCCTGCACGAACAGCCCGTGATCGGCATCGAGGTTCGTCACCAGCCTGAACGGTGTCGCGTTCAGCGTCAGCCGGTTCGGCACGCCGCGATTGAACCGGTACTCGATTGGCGCGTCCACCGTGAAGTTGAAGTCGTCGTTCGGGACCTCGCCGTAGACGAAGCCGGCTTTGAGGGAATGGGCCCCGGTGACGTACGACGTGACCGCGCGCCCGTAGAGCAGGTTGTTCTCGCTGATCCTGCCGACGGAGGTGCCACGGTAGCGGAGGCCGGTGGACTGCTCCTGTACCGGGATCAACGGCACGGCGCCGGTCGTGAAGTACGGATTCGGGTTGGCGCGCGACACGACGGTCTTCATGCTCAGGACCTTCGCCTCGAGCAGGAGGCGGTTCGTGACCGGTGCCGTCCAGTCGCCAGAGATCTGCCGTGCGGGGCTACCGACCGTGTAGTTCGCGATATTGGCTTCGGGCGAAATCGTCGCTAGCAACTGTCTCGGACAGTCGCACAGGCGCGACGACTCGTAGTGAACCGCGAACTTGTGCCGCGCGGTTGCCTGCCACGTGAGCCGGTGCGTGAAAGACCGGAGCGTCTGCTCGGTCGACGCCTGCTCGCCGGGCTCGTAGGTCCAGACGTTCGGGTTGCCGGCGTTCTTGTTGAAAAACACCGGGGCGTAGTTGAACACGCGGCTGTAGCGTGCCGACGTGTTGAACCACAGCTTGTCCTGCACGATCGGACCGCCAATGGTCGGGTTGATGTCGAGGAGCTGCTTGAGGGTGTTGCGAGCGCCGAGGCCCTGGTCCCGCAGTTCCTGCGTCAGGTTATTCCCCGCCATCGCCTTGTTCGAGAAAGCGCCGATGAACGCACCGCGGAAGACGTTGCCACCCTCGCGCGGGATGACGTTGATATGCACGCCGCCCCATGCCTGCTCCGCGTCAACGCCACCGGTATCGACGGTCACTTCCTGATACGCGCCCAGGTTGGGGGCATTGACGGTAATGCGGTACGTCGTGTTGACTGGCACACCCCCGACCATCAGCCGCGCGTCCCTCGAGCCACGCACCGCCAGCCCGCCGGCTGACTGGCCCTCTCCCAGGTTGCCACCGACGTCCCTGTTCCCCGTGACACCGACCGTGAGCTGGGCCAGGCTGGTGATCACGCGGCCCGCGGGAAGCGCCTCGAGGACTTCCTGATCGAGGACACGCTGCCGTGCCGTGCTCTGGACGTCGACGACGGGAGCCTCGCCCGTCACCGTGATCGTCTCCTCGAGCGACCCGACGCGCAGCTCGCCGTTCACCGACGCGACGAATGTGCCGCTGAGCTCGATGCCGTCGCGCCTGGCGATGCTGAAGCCGGGCAACGTGAACGTCACCGAGTAGACACCCGGGCGCAGGTTCTCGACCCGGTACTGGCCGCCACCGTCGGTCACCGCGACCCGGACCTTCTCAATCAGCGCGGGGCTCGACGCTTCTACCGTCACGCCCGGCAACACCGCACCGGAGGCATCGCGCACCACGCCGGCAATCGACGCCTGGGCATAGACCGCCGCGGGGGCGATCGCGAATCCTAGGAACACCACGAGTGCGGGCCACAAACCACGGTACTTTGACATTGTCACTCCACGAAAACGTTCAGAGACTATTGGAGACATTCACGCTCACTTGAAAAACCATCGAACGACGCTGTAGGTCGCCGAGGCGAGTTGTCGGGGCATTTCAAGATGACCATAGTGAGTCATCGGCAGGTCCCAGACGATGATGCGGACCTTCGCGTTGGGATTCTTCCTGCGATATTCGCTGGCAACCGAAACCTCCAGGGCCTTCATCGGATCTTCGGGCACCCAGTGGTTGTAATCATGGCGGGCCACCATCCACACCATGTGCGTGTAGCCATCCATGCGCGTGTAGTAGCTCGAGAAGAGGTCCTTGTTCACATCCTCAAGGTTCACGCCCCAGGGATTGCCAGTCTGTTTGAGAAGGCTCTCTATTTCGACTTCGATACGACCCTTGTCGTCCAGGTCCCGGCTATGCTCGATTTGCTGGATCTGCTGTTTGAAATTGGGCCGGCGGCGGCGCTCGGCGTCGAGCCACCGTTCGGCGATCTGCACCGTGGACATTCCAGGCTCGTACAACGGGTTCAGCCAGCGGCTGTAGTCCCGGCCGTACCCCGCCGCGTTGCGGCGCGCGAGAACCTGGAGAGGCGTCGGCTTGCCACGACCTCCGGCCGGCCGTTCAACACCCTTCCGCGCTTCGGCGATGAGAAACAACCGCGCCGGGCCGCCACTGCCCCACCCCAGGAAACGCCCCTTGAGCCGCGGACGCAATTCCGGATCGTCGTTGGCCAGCATCGCGAGCTCACCGGACGTCGAGTGCCCGATGATGAAGATGTCACCCTGCGTGTGCTTCGTAATCAGCGCCTTCAGGCCCTGCATCACGACACCGTTCGTGAAGAGGGCGTTTCGCAGCTCGTATTCCCCCATCGAGAGGTCGCGATCGAGCAGGTACGCGGGCTGCCGTTGCGGACTCTCGATCGGCTCCTCCCAGCCACCGTATTTGAAGTTCCCGGGGATCGTGACAATCATCACGTTGAGCTTCTGCGCGAGATACTGCCCCCAGCCGGGACGATTCTTCAGATCGACGTAGAACTCGTAGACGTTGGCCGCGCCGCCGTTGATGATGAAGAGCCACGGGTAGTTTTTCGCGTTGGGATCGAGGCTGGTGAGCCGCAGGCCCGTGATATCCCAGTCCAGGTTGTAGCGGCTGTAGCGCTCGACGATCCAATCAGCCTTGTAGCCCAGGGTTGCGGCCGGAATCCTGGCCACGTCGCGCGGATCGAAGGCGCCTCCCGGTGCCTTCAGGGCCAGTTCGGTGACGGCTCTGCCCCCGTCGGGCAGCGTGAACTCGTTCCCGAGCGCGCGGAAATCAGCCTCGGCAAGCGAGACGAACGGGGACGTGTCGTTGTCGAGGAGGGTCCAGATTCCCTGCTCGACCTCGCGGGAGGTCCTCTCTGCGGGCGTGGACGCTTCCTGACGCCCGGCCGCGTGGGTGGGCTGCATCAGCCACGCACAGGTCAGCACCGCCACGGCCGCTGCAAATCGGGTCACTGTGTTTTTCATGATCACGTCTCCCTTACCCGAACGAGCAGCATCGCCGCAGGACATGGATCCAGCGGTATCCGAATCGAGAAAATGGGCGGGCGCCAGGGCGATATCTTACTCCGGCGAACGTTCCCGTACACTTGAGTGATGGACTGGCTGGTCCGAGCGTCATGACGCTCGACGACCTGCGGCGCTCGGCGGTAGCCCGCAGCCTCTTCACGCCGACGACCCTGCAGCGCGCGCTCGACAACCTGGGATTCCTGCAAGCCGATCCCATCCGGGCACCGGCGCGGGCGCAGGACCTCGCGCTGCGTCATCGGGTGATCGGTTACCGCGCCGGCGATCTCGAGCGTCGCTATTCCAGCCTGAACGTCCACGAGGATTTCGTCGTCAACTACGGCTTCGTCACGAGCGCCGTGCAGGCACTCATGCATCCGCGCGGCGGTCCTACCCCGTGGACGAGGGGCCGCGGGAGGCACGTGCGTGCCCTGCTGGACTTCGTCCGCTCGCGCGGCTCGGTGCATCCTCGCGAAGTCGATGCGCACTTTGCTCATGGGAGGGTGACCAACTACTGGGGCGGTTCCTCCAGCGCCACCACACACCTGCTCGAGGCGATGCATTACCGCGGGTTATTGCGCGTAGTGCGCCGCGAGGCCGGGATCCGCATCTACGCCGCGCACGAGCACGAGGCTGCTCCGCGCGGCATCGCCGAGCGGCGCGCCCACCTCGACGCGCTGGTCGACGTCATCGTCTGCAAGTACGCCCCGCTTCCGGCGGCGAGCCTGTCGTTCCTGGTAAGGCGGCTCCGTTACGCGGTTCCGCAGTGGACCGGTGACATCTCGTCCGCGCTCGAGCGCGCGAAGCGTCGTCTCCTCCATGCACGCGTCGAGGGAGTCGATTGGTACTGGCCGGACGAACCGGCGCCCGAGGCCGCCATGGACGACCAGGTGCGCCTGCTGGCGCCGTTCGATCCGGTCGTCTGGGACCGCCGCCGCTTTGAGATCCTCTGGGGCTGGGCCTACCGGTTCGAAGCGTATACCCCCGCCCCGAAGCGCACGCTCGGTTACTACGCGCTCCCATTGCTGTGGCGTGACCGTGTCATCGGCTGGGGGAATCTATCGGTCAAGAACGGGACGCTGCAGTCGGACTTTGGCTACGTCGCGTCGCCGCCACGGGATCGAGGATTCCGCCGCGGACTCGACCAAGAGCTCGATCGCATGCGCGTCTTCTTGGCTAGTCGGTAGTTGGCTTTCCCCCTAATATGGAACACCGTGAAAGCGATTCTGCACACCCGGTACGGATCTCCCGACCTTCTCCAGTTCACGGACGTCGACAAGCCCCGGCCGAAGCACAACGAGGTCCTGATCGCCATACACGCGACCACGGTGTCTACCGGCGACTGCAACGTCCGCAATTTCACCTTCGTGACCAGGTCGATGCTGCCGCTGGCGAAACTCATGTTCGGCGTCGGACGGCCCTGGAAACCGCGTGTCCTTGGAACGGAATTGAGCGGCGAGGTTCAATCCGTGGGCAAAGACGTGACGAGATTCAGGAAGGGCGACCGGGTCGTGGCCTCGACCGCCATGGCGGGCGGCGGGCACGCCGAATACGCATGCCTCCGCGACAACGCGGCGGTGGCGATCATTCCGGATTCGCTGAGCTGGGAAGAGGCCGTGGCGCTTCCCTTTGGGGCGAACACGGCGTTGTATTTCCTCCGGACCCTGGGAAAGATTCAGGCCGGGCAGCAGGTGCTGATCATCGGCGCGTCGGGAAGCGTTGGCTCGGCCGGGGTGCAACTGGCCAAACACTTCGGGGCCACCGTGACCGCGGTGTGCAGCGGCGCGAATGTGGCCATGGTGAAGGCCCTGGGCGCGGACACAGTCATCGACTACACGAAGGACGATTTCACCAGAGACAGCAAGACTTACGACCTGATCTTCGACGTTGTCGGCGCGACCACGTTTGGCCGCTGCACACATGCGCTGAAGCCCACGGGCGTCTACCTGCCCTGCATCATGGGCGTGAACGACCTGTTCCGGATCCTATGGACCTCGATCCGCGGCGGCAAGAAGATCAAGGGCGGCGTGGCGCTCGAAGATCTTGACCGACTGAACTACATCCTGGACCTTGCCGCGGCCGGCACGCTCGAGCCGGTCATCGACAGACGCTTTTCCCTGGAGCAGACCGCGGACGCCTTCAAGCACGTCGAGAGAGGGCACAAGAAGGGCAACGTCGTGATCACGGTCGCGCACGGATGAAGCGCTAATTTTTTGGCGCGACGTAGCTCTTTTTCGCCCGCGGCTTGAGCCCGCGCTGCGAGACCCGGACGTCGATGTCGTGCACCTTGCCGTCCCGTCTGGGCAACGCGAAGCCAAGCAGGTACTGGCTGTGGAGCTCGTCGGCGACCTGGGCGAAGGCCGCGGCGAGATCTTCACCGAAGCGAATCTCCGTGTAGCCGCCGCCGGTTTCTTCCGCGACGCGCGCGAGACCGGGGTCGGCGAGATCGGCGGTCAGCATCGCCTGCAGCGCACCGGGACCGATCCCGGGCATGCCCGGCCGCTGGCCACGGCTACGCATCCCAATCCCGTAGACCATCACGTCATCGTCGCGCGCCCGATCGATGACTTCGACCTGGCTGACGTTGCGCTGGCGAAAGCTGATCGGTCCGCTGTCTTTTCCGTCGCTGAGGACGAGGACGACCCGACGCTCGGCGCCTTCGTCTCCAAACGCATCCATCGCTTCGTCCACGGCGCGCCACAGCGGCGTCGGCGCATCAGAGGCAATCCTGTCTGGCAACGCCCGCCGAAGCTCGTCGGGATTCTGCGTGAACACCGGACTGATGGTGACCTGGTGCCCGAACGAGCCCACTCGCGCGCGGTCGCCCGGACCAAGACGCCTGAATAGCTGCTCCGACGCCGCTCGCAGCAGCGGCAGGTTGCCTTCCATGCTGCCCGATACGTCGAGCATGACGATCAGCCGGATGGCGCGGGGCGTGTTGTCGAAGAGGGTGATGGGCTGCGGCTTGCCTTCGTCGCGCACCTCGAAGACGTCCTGCGTGAGGTTGGTGACGAGCCGGCCATCGCGATCGGTCACGGTCGCGTAGACGTGCACGGCGTCCCCCGTGCCCCGAAACACCGGCTGCTGCCCCGCCACTCCAGCCGTCGCCATGACGCACGCGGCCAGTGTCATGAACCTCAGGGACCGCGTCATAGGTACTAGTGATACCACGGGCAGGCGGCGCATGACAGAATCCTGCACGGTCCGCCTGAAGGCGGACACTACGAATCCGGCGGACACTACGAACCCGGCGGACATTACGAACCCAGCGGACACGACGAACCCATGTCGACTCATCCGGTCATTCACGTCGCCGCGATCCGGAAGACGTACGGGCGCACGGTGGCCGTGGATGACGTCTCCTTCGACGTCCAGCCGGGAGAGATCTTCGGCCTGATCGGACCGAACGGCGCCGGCAAGACGACGACGATGGAATGCGTCGAGGGCCTGCGATCGCCCGACCGCGGCGCGATCTCCGTGTTCGGCCTCGATCCCGCGCGCGATCGTCATGCGCTGCAGGAGCGCATCGGCGTCCAGTTGCAGGAAGCGCAACTGCAGAAGCGCATCAAGGTGCGCGAAGCGGTGGGCCTCTGGGCGTCGCTGTACCACAAGCCGCTGGACGGCGACCACCTGATCGAGCAGCTCGGGCTGAGCGACAAGCGCGATGCGTGGTTCATGACGCTCTCTGGAGGCCAGAAGCAGCGGCTCTTCATCGCCCTCGCGCTCATCAACGACCCTGAGGTCGTCTTCCTCGACGAGCTGACCACCGGACTCGATCCGCAGGCGCGCCGCGCGATCTGGGACCTGGTGCGCAGCATCCGCCAGCGCGGCAAGACGGTGCTGCTGACGACACACCTGATGGAGGAGGCCGAGCGCCTGTGCGACCGCGTGGCGATCATCGATCGCGGCCGCATCATCGACATCGGCGCGCCCGCAAAGCTCGTCGAGCGGCACTGTCCCGAACGGACGGTGATCGTGGCCACCGAGGATGTGGACGCAGCCGAACGCTTTCGAGCGATCCCGCAGGTGCAATCGGTGACGATCGAGGGCCCCTCGACTTCGCTCGGGGCACGCACGCAGTTCACGATTCGCGGGCAGGGAGATCTGGTGACACAGGTGATTCACTGCCTCGCGGAGCATCACATACGGGTGGCCGATTTCCGCACCGAGGTGCCGACCCTCGAGGACGTCTTTCTCAAGCTGACCGGCCACCTGATTCGAGACTGAGGGCTGACCATGCTGCGCGGACTCTGGCGACTGACCTGGCTCGAGATCAAGATCTTCGCGCGCGAGCCGCTCGGACTGATCGGATCGATCGCGGTGCCGGTGCTGGTGTTCGTCGTCCTGCGCCGTCTGGTACCGGGCGAAGGGAGGATCGCGGCCCGCGCCCCGCGGTTCGTGTCGGTCGATCTGCCGATTCTTGTGTCGTTGCTGATCGCGGCGAGCTCCGTCCTGTCACTCATCGCGGTCATCGCGGTCTACCGTGAAGGCGGGATCCTCAAGCGGCTGCGGGCCACCCCGCTCAGGGCGCATACGATCCTGACAGCGCACGTGCTGGTGAAGCTCCTGTTCACCGCCATCACGCTGGGCGCCACGGTTCTGGTGGGCCGGCGCCTCGTCCTCCTGAACCCCGGCGTGCCGCTCGCGTCGTTCACGCTGGCGCTGCTCTTCAGCACCCTGAGCCTGATCTCCATAGGCTTTCTGGTGGCGAGCGTGGTGTCCACCGCACGATTCGCGCAGCCGGTCGGCTCGCTGATTCTCTATCCGATGCTCGGCCTGTCGGGACTGTTCTTTCCGATCGACGCGCTGCCGCCAACGCTGCACGCCATCGCCCGCGCGCTGCCACTCACCTACGCCGTGTCGCTGCTGAGGGGCATCTGGCACGGCGAAGGGTGGGCGGCTCACGGCACCGATGTGGCGGTGCTGGCGGTGATGTTCGTCGTACTCACCGCGATTGGCGCAAAGGTATTTCGCTGGGAGTGACGGGCCACAGAGACACAGAGTCACAGAGAAAAAAGCTTAGATCTGTGTCTCTGTGACTCTGTGGCTAGGTCAAAGCGGAAAGCCGACAGCTAGCCTCGTCCTCGGCGCTTGTTCGTCTTCTCCATCGTCTTCGCCGCGCGCAGCTTGGCCGCCTGGCTTGCCTCACGTCTCACGGCTGAACCGGCGGGGGCCGGCGTGCGATGTTTCTTCCCTGGCGCGTCGACAGTGCCGCCGCTCCGCCCTTTGGTTGCTTTGCGCGCGGGAGCTGCCGCCGCGTTCTTCTTTGCCTGGGTCGCGCCCGCCGAGAAGTGCTGGAGCAGATCCGCCGCACCCTTGCGCAGGCTGGTGACCTGCTTGTCGAACGCCTCGCGGTCGATCCAGCCGTCCGCCTTCACCTGAAGCGTCCCGGCCATCCGGCCAAGCTGCTCGGCAAACACCAGCAACTGCTGCTCCATCCCCGCAGCCGTCGTCGTACCTGCGCTGCCCTTGTCACGCTTCGCCATTCGAACTCCGTTTTCAAGGTCCGCCTGAAGGCGGACACTACGTACGTCGTATACGTACGTCGTATACGCACGTCTTGCCTAGTGTAGAAGCTTTTCGCTGGGAACCGGCTCAACCGGAACGAGAACGAGAACGAGAACGGAACGAGAACGACAGAACGACAGAACGACAGAACGACCCGAACGACCCGAACGACCCGAACGCCCGAACGATCCGAACGGATCTCCCGTCCTCTTATACCCCGTGTCCGTAGCCCGACTCGTGCAGCGCGTGGTGCTGCCCGCCCGTGGCGGGCGTGTCGAAGGGATCGACCGGTTCGGCCACCACCACGGTGGTGGTGGTGCGCACGGTGCTGACGACGGCGACGATGTCGGTGTCGGTGAGGATTTTGCGATCGTCGGCGATGGCCATCAGCGCGCGGTAGACCTCGAGCAGCTCCACGGCCTCGAGCTCGATGCCGAGGTCCTGGCAGCGGCGGCGCACCGCGGCGCGGCCCGAGTGCTTGCCGAGGACGAGCGGATTCCAGGGCGCGCCCACATCTTCCGGCCGCATGATTTCGTAGGTGCGGCGATCCTTCAGGAAGCCGTCCTGGTGGATGCCCGCCTCGTGCGAGAAGGCGTTGCGGCCGACGACCGCCTTGTTCGACTGCACCGCCTGGCCGGTGAGCCTCGTGAGCAGCTCGCTCGACTGGTAGATCTGCACCGGGTCGACGCCCACCTCGTACGGCAGGCGATCGCCGCGGACGCGGAACGCCATCACGATTTCCTCGAGCGCCGCGTTGCCCGCGCGCTCGCCGATGCCGTTGATGGTGCACTCCACCTGCCGCGCGCCGCCGTTGACGGCCGCCAGCGAGTTGGCGACCGCGAGGCCGAGGTCGTCGTGGCAGTGGGTGCTGAAGATCACCTTGTCGGAATTCGGGATGCGCTCGCGGATGCGCTGGAAGAAATCCAGCGTCTCGTCCGGCGTGCTGTAGCCAACCGTATCGGGCAGGTTGACGGTGCTCGCGCCGACCTTGATGACCGCCTCGATTACACGGCAGAGGAAGTCGAAGTCGCTGCGGGTGGCATCTTCCGCCGAGAATTCCACGTCGAACGTGTGGTGCCGCGCGTAGCGCACCGCGTCAACCGCCGCCTCGAGGCACTCCTCGCGCGAGATGCGCAGCTTTGCCTGGAGATGCAGGTCGGAGGTCGCAATGAATGTGTGGATGCGGCCCTGCGCCGCCGGCTTGATCGACCACGCCGCCTTTTCGAGGTCGGCGCGGTGGCAGCGGGCCAGGCACGCGATGACCGGACGCCGCACCTCGGTGGCAATCAGGCGGACGGCTTCGGCGTCCGCGGGGGAGGCAATCGGGAACCCGGCTTCGATGATGTCCACGCCCAGGGCATCGAGCTGGTGCGCAAGCAGGAGCTTCTCGTCCGGCCGAAGCGAAAAACCGGGGGCCTGTTCCCCGTCGCGCAGCGTCGTGTCGAAGATCCAAACTCGGTCCTTGCCCATGGGAATCCTCCTGCCTAAGTCAGTAGACGCGACCGGGTGGGATAATGTCAAAATGATAGTTATTCTGCTTTGATTATCAATGCTTATACAGGAGCCGTGCAGTGGAGCTAGCTGAACTGCGTGTTTTCCTTAAGGTTGCGGGCGAAAGAAGCTTTTCCAGGGCGGCCATGAAGCTGCACCGGACGCAGCCGGCTGTCAGCCAGGCGGTGCGTCGCCTGGAGGAGAGTGTCGGCGAGCGGCTGTTCGACCGGGCCACCAAGGACGCCACCCTGACGGACGCGGGCCGGCTCCTCCGGGACTACGCCGATCGACTGGTCCGCTTATCGGACGAGGCGGAGACCGCCGTCAAGGATTTGCGCGACCTGCGCCGCGGCCGCGTGCTCATGGGCGCCAACGAGGCATCAGTCCATGCCGTGCTGCCGCTGATCGCGAAGTTTCGCGAGGCGCACCCGCTCGTCCACGTGGATGTGCGCCGCATTCCCGCCCGGCAGATTGGGGCCGAGGTGGCGCAGGGCAGCCTCGACTTCGGCGTGCTCACGTTTCAGCCCGCCGAGCCCAAGCTCGGCTCGGTCGTCCTGGGACAGGACGAGCTCGTGATGCTGGTGCACCCCTCGCATCCGCTCGCCCACACGCGGGAGGTCACGCTCTCGGAGTGCGCGAGGCAAACCGTCATCGCCCACAACGATCCCTCGCACGTGCGCGACCGCGTGCTGCGCCTGTTCGAGCAGCATCACATCCCGGCCAACATCCTCGTCTCGCTGCCGAGTCTCGAAGGCATCAAGCGGGCGGTGGCGATGCAGATGGGCGTGGCGCTGCTCCCCCGCCGCTGCGCAGAATCGGAGATCGCGCGCGGCGAGCTCGTGGCCCTCGCGATGCCGGAGGTCAGGCTCCGGCGCCAGGTGCGGCTCGTCTTCCGCAAGAGCGGCGAACGCTCGCACGCGTCGAACGCGTTTCTCGCGTCTGTCGAGGAAAAGAAGAAGGGCTAAAACGAATTGGCGTATGGCAGCTTCGCCGCCACCGCGTCTACTTCGTTGTAGCGTTCGAGGAGCAGCGCCGTCGTATCCCATGCGCCGGTGACGAACGCGTCGCGGACGTTGCTGGGGAGGCTCACGGCGCATTTGAGTCCCTCCATCTCGCACGTCCCCGCCTTCAGATCGACGCGCAGCGTGGCGTCCGGACGCTCCTCGACGCGGTCCATCATCGCGCGTACTTCGAGAGGCGATGCGGTCAGGCACGGCAGCCCTATCATCACGGCGTTGCCGAAGAAGATCTCGGAGAACGATTCACCGATCACCGCGCGGATGCCCGAGCGGTAGAGGCCCTGCGGCGCATGCTCGCGCGACGAGCCGCAGCCGAAGTTGCGGTTGACGAGCAGGATGGTGGCGCCTGCGTACTGCGGATTGTCGAAGGGATGCACCCCGTGCGCGTGGTCACCGGCCGAGGAGCCGGTGCGTTCGTCGACGAACAGGTACTTCTCGAGGCCTTCGAAGGTCACCGCCTTGAGGTACCGCGCGGGCATGATGCGGTCGGTGTCGATGTCGTCGCCGCGCATCGGCAGCGCCGCGCCTTCGATTCGGGTTATGCGTTGTGCTTCCATATCGTTCGCGGAGGCCTAAAGGCCTCTGCCTACCGTGGCGGTGACCAGCTCCCTGACGTCGGTCACCTCGCCGGCGAGCGCCGCGGCGGCGACCATCGCCGGACTCATCAGCAGCGTGCGACCGGTGGGGCTCCCCTGCCGTCCCTTGAAGTTCCTGTTCGACGAAGCGGCGCACACCTGATCGCCTTCGAGCTTGTCGGGATTCATCCCCAGGCACATCGAGCAGCCGGCGCCGCGCCACTCGAAGCCGGCCGCCCGGAAGATCTCGTCGAGCCCTTCTTTCTCCGCCGCCTTCTTCACCGCCACCGATCCGGGGACGACGAGCGCCTTCACATGCGCCGCCACGCGCTTGCCGCGGACGATGCGCGCGGCCTCGCGGAGATCAGACAACCGCGAGTTCGTGCACGAACCGATGAACGCGACGTCCACCTTCAAGCCCGCGATCGGCTGCCCCGCCCGCAGGCCCATGTATCCCAGCGCATCGGTGACCGCCTGCGCCTCCGCGCCGGCATCGGCCGCGGACGGCACGAGCTCCCTGACGCCAATCGACTGGCCCGGATGCACGCCCCACGTCACGACCGGCGTCAGCTCCTCCGCCCGAATCTCCACGTCATCGTCATAGACCGCGTCCTTGTCGGAGGCGATCGAGGTCCACCAGGCGACCGCGCGGTCGAAGGCCTCACCCTGGGGCGCGAACGGGCGGCCCTTCAGATACGCGAACGTGGTGGCGTCTGGGTTGACGTAGCCGACGCGCGCGCCGCCTTCGATCGACATGTTGCAGATCGTCATCCGCTCGTCCATCGACATCCGCTCGATCGTGTCGCCGGCGTATTCATACGCGTAGCCGACGCCGCCCGCCACGCCGAGGCGGTGGATGATCGTGAGCACGACGTCCTTGGCATAGACGCCGGCCGGCAGCGTTCCCGTGACGCGGATGCGCCGCACCTTCAGCGGCTCGAGCGCCAGGCACTGCGAGGCGAGCACGTCGCGCACCTGCGAGGTGCCGATGCCGAATGCCACCGCGCCAAACGCGCCGTGCGTCGAGGTGTGGCTGTCGCCGCAGGCAATCGTCATCCCGGGCTGCGTCAGTCCGAGTTCGGGTCCAATCACGTGGACGATGCCCTGCCGGTCGTCGTCCATGTTGGCGAGACGGACGCCGAAATCGCGGCAGTTTCGCTCGAGAGACGAAATCATGTCCTCGGCAAGCAGGTCGAGAAACGGCCGCGTCCGCTCGCGCGTCGGGATGATGTGGTCGACCGTGGCGAAGGTCCGATCCGGGCGGGCCACCTTCCACCCCCGCTCGCGCAGCGCGTCGAAGGCCTGGGGCGTGGTGACCTCGTGAATCAGGTGAAGCCCGATAAAGAGCTGTGTCTGGCCCGAGGGAAGCGTGCGCACGGTGTGGAGGTCCCACACCTTCTTCAGAAGGGTTTGTCCCATGGATCCGTCCCACTGTACCACGCTGACAACTGCCATATAATCACGACGTCGCGGACACCGCGCCCCGCCCATTACTGCTCATGAGGGTTCCCTTTCGTTATCGCGTCATCGTGGGCCTGCTCGCGTCCCTGGCGGCCGCCGGGTGCAGCGATCGAGCCGATGAAGGACATCAGCTGTACATGACGCACGGGTGCGGCACCTGCCACGGAGCCACCGGGCTCGGCGACGGTCCCAGTGCCCCACGCCTCGTGGTGCCTCCGACTGATTTTACGAATGCGCAGGCGTACCGCGAAGGCTCGTCCCCGGAGGACATCGCCAGGACGATTCGGTATGGCACGAGCCTGCCGGGGCCGATGCCGCCATTCGCCCACATCTCCGAGGAAGACGCGTTGTCGCTGGCCGTCTGGATCGTCTCGCTGCAGACATCTGACATCGCCGTGCGCGACGCGTGGGTTCGCGAAACGACCGGGAACCGTTCGATCACCAGCGGCTACCTGACGATCGACAATCGTGGGACCGAGGACCGCACGCTCGTCGGCATGGCGGTCGAAGGGTCGGCACGCGCCGAGCTTCACACGATCGAGCAGGGTGGCAACGCGGTGATGCGCCGCGTCGAATCGCTGACGATTCCCGCGGGCTCCTCGGTGGTGCTGGAGCCGGGTGGCACGCATGCCATGATCTTCGACGTGAATCCGCCGCTGGTCGTCGGCAACCCGGCGACGATCACGCTCACCTTCGATAACAACCGGCAGGAGAAAGTCCGCGCCGTGGTCCGGCCGCTGGCCGCCATGTCGGTCCGTTGAGACGAACATTGAGGCGAACGATGATCCTCACCATGCGCCCGTCGTTCCGCGGCTTGATCGTCGCCGTCGCGTTGACGATCGCCGCATGTCAGGAGAGCCAGCCAGCGATGCCGCCCGGCAGCCTCGAGCCACTGGGCTACGGCGGCGACTTTTCGCTCACCGCGCACGATGGCCAGACGTTCCGTCTTCAGGACGTCCGCGGCAAGGCGGTCCTGATGTTCTTCGGTTACACCTCGTGTCCGGACATGTGCCCGTTGACGATGTCGCGCATCGGGAGCGCGCGGGACCTGCTCGGCGGCGACGCGGACCGCGTCGCGACGCTGTTTGTGTCAGTCGATCCGAACCGGGATACGCCCGCCGTGCTCAAGGAATACGTAGGCAGTTTCGCGCTGCCGGTCACGGGACTCACCGGCAACGAGGAGGAGCTGGCGACGGTCGCGGCCGCATACCGGGCGCAGTACCAGATGGTGGCGGCCTCGCCCAGCTACCTGATGAACCACACGACGTCTGTCTTTCTCATCGACCCGCAGGGACAACTGCGCGGTCTCTTCGCCCACAACGAAAGTCCCGAGACGCTGGCCGCGGCGCTTCGCGCCGTCCTGAACGAGAGCTGATCGCCGGCAGTCAGTTGGCAGTTGTCGGTTGTCGGCGCATGGCTGACAACTGACACCGCCTGCCGCTGGGCGTGCCGCGATGATTGTCGTTCGAATGTGGCGTTAGTCGCGGCGGGGCCTGCCGCGGCGAAGCGTGCAGCGCCAAGGCGGGAGCTGGAAGCGGCTCTCCGGCACGGTCGGCCGGGGCCAGACAGCAGTCTGGCCCCGACGCGGCTCGTGCGGCTCAGCGAGTGCTGGCGGGCTGGTCGAACAGCTCCGGGAACGAGAAGGTGACCACGCCGTTCAGGCGCATGTCGGAAACAATAATTTCCTTGTGCAGCGGATTCAGCGCGATGCCGAACGGCTTCTTCATCGTCGTCGTATTGCCGAAGATGCGGTACCTCGGCGGCACGTCGCCGTTGTCATCGAGGCTCCAGACACCAACGAATACCCGCGGCGGCTCGACCACGCCCTGCTGGCCCGGCATCGCCACGATCAGGCTCTTGGTCCCGGGGTAGATCTGCATCTGGTTGATGCGATCGATCATCGTATTCGGCCCCTGAATCACCCTGAGCGGCTTGACGTTGCCGTTGTCCGTGCGGTTGAAAATCAGGATCGATTCATTTTCGCCGGTCGCCGCGATCAGGTTGTTGATTGGGTCGACAGCGATCGATTCGCTCGGGCGCATGGTGTTGGATCCGGAGATGACGCGAAGGGGCGCGACGTCGCCGTTGCCGTCCATCGGGAACACCTGAATGCCGCCGCGGCCGAACGAGAAGATCTCGCGGTGCACGGTGTCAATCGCGAGCCGGCTGCCACCGATCCGCGAGTTGCCGCCCTGGATGACACGAATCGGTGCCTCCTGGCCATCGGCGCCCCCGCGGAACGTCAGAATCGAGCTCGCAAACGGGCTCGGCACGATGATCGTGTCGTCAACGTCGTTGTAGCGGACGTCGTGCACGGTGCGGCTGAGAAGCGATGCCTGTCCGAAGATCCTGCGCGTCGGTGTCTGTCCTCCGTCTGCCAGCCTGGCAAACGCCGCAATCTGCGGATGGGCCACTCAATTCGGGACGAGGATCTCCTGACGCTTGGTGTCGTAGCCGACGGCCCCCGGGTTGCCAATCATCAGCCCCGTTTTTCCCGCCGGCCCGCCGCGAATCGTGCGGATCGGCGCGGCGTCGCCGCCGGCGGTCAGGGGATACACGGTGACGCCGTAATTCCCCATGTTCGCCACCCACAGTTCGTTGTTGATGCGATCGAGCGCGACGCCCGTGGGTGCAAAGATGCCGGTGCGCGGGCCCTTGAGCACGCGCGTCGGCGCGACGTTGCCGTTGTCCGAGAGCTTGAACACGAGGACGCCGTCCCCCGCGTCGTTGGCCACGAAGATCTCCTGCCGCTGTTCGTGCACGGCCACGTGACCGGGCCAGTTCAACTGCGTCAGCGGCCCCTTGATCACCCGCAGCGGCGCCGTGTTCCCGCTCGCGCCAAGCCGGTAGATGTTGATCGACGGCTCTTCGAATTTTGCGCCGAGTTCCGGCCGCGTTCGCCGCGGTAACTGCCGCAGGCCGGTCTGCAGCGGGAAGCCGTTCTGGGCAATCCAGCCCTGCCAGGTGCCTTGCACCGTCGAAATCGCATCCCCGCCGTAGAACTGACGATGACCGTGGTTGCCCACCACGAAGACGTTATTGACCGTATCCACGGCGAGGCCGCGCGCGTCGGCCAGTTGCGTGTCGTCTCCTTCCAGAAAGCGCAACGGCTCGTTGTCCCCGTTCGCCGCCTTGCTGTACACGACCACGGCGCTCGGACTCTGAATCGTGACGTACAGCTCCTGCCGGATTTCGTCGGCGGCAATCCCCCACGTCCGATGCGGCGTCGCCAGCTTCGAATCGGGCGCCACGTTGCCGCGGGCCTCGCGGCTGAACACCGGCAGCCAGTTGACCGTGTCGTTGTTCGTGACGCGGATGTCGAGCGTCTTCGGGTCGATGTAGACGCCGCACATCATCTCGGTATTGGTCTGATCGCCGCCGATGACGCGCCGCGGCTCCGTCAGGTCGGCGGTGGGCGGCGTGTTGTCGGTGCGGCGGTATTCGACAATGCGGTGCAGATTCTCGTCCGTCACCACGACCATGCCGTTCTCGGGATTGACGGCCACGGAGCTCCACGCCGGATGTGGATCCTTGATGTATCGCAGCGGCGCTCGATCGACCTGCTGTGACTGCGCGGCCGTCCGGCCACCGGCGTCACCCTGACCCGCCTCGAGTCGATATTGGGAATAGGGCATGACCCTCTCACCCGGGCCGGGCAGGGGGCACATCTGGTCTTCGAACGGCTGGAACGAGACAACTTCCGGCCCCGGGTCTACCGGCCCCGCCAACAGGAGGCTTCCCCCGGCAAGCAAGGTGCCCGCGAGCCAGAACGACCAGAGCTTCATGGACCAGGCCTTGATTAACGACATTTATTCGCTCCTATCAGTGCGTTGCGTCGCCTTCGCGCAGCGACAATTTGCCTATCCTACACCCGCCGGCGTTCGGCAACGACCCGATCATGAATCCTGTTCTATACCGGCCCGGTGGAATTCTTTGCCGTGCCCGGCAGGATCCTCATGCACTTCCAGGGACAGAATGAAGAGGACACTCCTGGTGTTGCTGTTGTTCGCGCCGCCGCTCGCCGCACATCGCGGCACGAACATTTCCTACGACAGCAGCAAGCCGATGACGATGGACGGAGTTGTCACGGAATAGCGTCTTCCTGACGCGCACCCTACTCGTGTTTCTTCTTCGCGGCGCGGGCGACAGCTGGCGCAACGATGCCGAGCCGCTCCGCGGGAATCTTCACGAGAAATGCATCGAGGCGCCCGCCGCCCAGGTTGGTCGTCCAGATGAAGTAACGCCCGGTCACGTCCAGATTGCCTTTGGGCAGCCTGTTGTAGTCGTCTCCGCCGCCACCCGGCGCATCCAGGTCTGTCATCACCTGACCGACCGAGAGCACGTCGAGCGAACCGTCCGAATTGCGATTCGCATCCAGCGGAAAGCACACGATTTCATCCGCCATGTCGGTCACACGGCTGCGGCTGGCGTTGCTGCCGCAGGCATACTGTGACTCGGGAGATACTCGCGGGCGGGCGTTGCCGTGCGCGACATGGTTGGCGGCAACGGTGTCCCAGTCCTTGTTGTAGTGCACCGTCGGCCCGATCGGCCGCTGCGTGGTCGTAACGGGGAACTTCAGCAGGATGGTCGCGTTCGGCAGCAGATTGTAATTGTCGGCGCCGACGGCGTAGCCCCATCCCATATCGAGGTGGCCGAGCGCGCCGTCGCGATCCTCGATGATTGTGACTTTCCCTGACTTGAGGTCAACGATGCGATTGATGCGCTCACCGCTGGGAGCTCCATCGAGAAACATCAGCCAGCGTCCGGACTTGTCCACGTGGCATTCGTCGAAGGAGAAGCCGGCGGGCGTGGCGTAGAACAGGTACCGCCGTCCGACCACCGCGACGCACCCGAGGCTTTGCCACTGGCTGTCGAGCACCGTCGCCGTGTGCACCCGGTCATCGTCGCTCGAGTGCGGCTGCGTGATCGCCGCCCCGCCTGCCGGGCAGACCTTAGGCCGCGGACACTTGGCGAGATCGAGCGCCGGCCTGGCGTCGAACCGCCGCGTCAGGATGTCGAACCGGCGCACCCGGGTATCACCGACGAGATAGGTGTAGAGCTTGGTCGGCAAGGTCGCGCTGAAGTACCACCCTTCGCCGGTGCTCCAGCGATAGGCACTCCCTTCCGGAAACATCGGTCCGAGATTCTGCACGACATCGGTCAGCTTGTTGTAGCGGATCAGCGTCGGACCGCCACCGCCGCGATTCACCTCGGTGCCGACGAAGATGTACATGTCGGTGCTGGCGGCGTGGTTGTTGGTGTTGCGCCAATACGAGTACCCCAGGTACCAGAGGCAATCCTGTTCGCCGAGGCAATCAGCGGCGCTGGTCAGCCGGACTGCGGGCGTGTTGTAGGGCGCGGGAAACGTAAACGCGCCGGTCGCGCCACCAGGCGGGAGGAATGCGGCAATCTCGGTCGGAGTAAAGCGCCGCCGGCGAGCAGGTGAACCGCTCGTTTCGAGCAGACCGCCACCTGGCGGTGCCGGCGGGTCGATACGGAATGTCGCGTTGAGCACCGTGGCGCCGGCGCTGATCAGCGACGCATCGAGAACGAGCGGAAGCTGCGGCGTCTGCGGACTCTCGGTCAGGTATCGGCCGTTTTTCAGATACTGGATTCGACCGTTCACCAGGTGCAGGCGAAAGACGTCGCCCACCACGTACGTGGTGTCGCCGCCGGGCACGTAATTGCCGTGTTCCAGCACGTCGGCATATCCGCCACCGTTGAACCGGAATCCGAAGTCGATATCGGCGTAGGTGGGGTTCTGGTCCTGATAGTTGAGACCCGCCATCCACATGGTGGGCGCTTCGCCGACGGTGAATTCCACGAAGCCGTCAGATGCGAGCGACTCCAGCGAGGAGGCGCCGGCATCCTCGCAGCCATCGCATCCAGCGGTCTTCTGCAGGGTGGATCCGGTCGCGGTCGCGTTGGTCGCGTTCGTCCACGTCACGCCCTGCCCTTGGGCAACCGCCGGACTCAGGAGCAAGATCGGCAGAAAGAGGGTAAAGAAGGTGCACAAAAGTCGAAGGCGGCCGCCGAAACGTGCTGTATTCATGGGCACGTCGGATGGATGAGCACTCGGTGTGCCAGCGGCGGGTCATCGAGGACGCCGGGTGGGCGAAATGATGAGGTTCGCCTAACCGATCGTCATCGTCCGCTGTGCGTGTCCACCGCTCCCTCGGCGACACCCACGTGCACGCGGCGCTCGACCTCGGCAAATCCGGCTGCCGCGTCGGGCTCGGGCCACGCGAGGGCGACGATGATGGCTACGGCGAATGAGAGGGGGATCGAGATCAGGCCTGGATTGCGCAGCGGGAAGGGCGCGGTCGTGTTGTGCAGGATGTCGATCTGAATGGCGGGTGAAAAGTAGATCAGCAGCAGGCTCGACGCGGTGCCGACCAGCATGCTCACCTGCGCCGCCCGGGTGGTGAAGGCGCGCCAGAAGATCGACAGGATCAGCGCCGGGAAATTGGCGCTCGCCGCGATCGCAAACGCCAGGCCCACCATGTAGGCGACGTTCTGCCCCTTGAACGCGATGCCCAGCACGATCGCCAGCACGCCGAGCAGCACGGTTGAGATGCGCGCCACCCGAAGCTGCTCTCTCTCCGACGCATTCCCGTGCCGGAACACCTGCACCCAGAGGTCGTGAGACAGCGCCGCGGCACCCGCCAGCGTCAATCCCGCGACGACGGCGAGGATGGTGGCGAAGGCGACGGCGGAGATGAATCCGAGAAACGCCTGTCCTCCCACTGCTTCCGCCAGCATCGGCGCCGCCATGTTGCCGCCCGGATCGATCGCTCGAATCGCCGGCTGGCCGACGATGACCATCGCGCCAAAGCCGAGGATGAACGTCAGCAGGTAGAAGAATCCTATGAAGGCGGTGGCGTATGCCACCGACACGCGCGCGGTGCGCGCGTCAGGCACGGTGTAGAAGCGCATCAGGATGTGCGGCAGGCCCGCCGTGCCGAGCATCAGCCCGAGGCCCAACGACATCGCATCGAGTGGATTGGACACCAGCCGGCCAGGTCCCAGCACCGCCCCGCCGTACTGATCCGACGCCGCCCGGAACAGCGCCAGCGGATTGAAATCGAAGCGGGACAGCGCCAGCAGCGCCAGCGCCAGCGCGCCGAACAGCAGCAGCACCGCCTTCACGATCTGCACCCACGTCGTCGCGATCATCCCGCCGAAGGAGACGTAGGCCAGCATCACGACGCCGACGATGACGACCGCCAGTTCGTATTCGAGACCGAACATGAGCCGAATCAGGTTGCCGGCGCCCACCATCTGCGCGATCAGGTAGAAGGCCACCACCGCCAGCGATCCAATCGCCGCCGCGATGCGCACCGGCGTCTGCCTCAGCCTGAACGCGACGACGTCGGAGAAGGTGTACTTCCCCAGGTTCCGCAGCGGCTCGGCGATCAGGAACATCACGACCGGCCAGCCGACCAGGAATCCAATCGAGTAGATCAGGCCGTCGAAGCCGGACAGCGAGACGAGTCCCGCGATGCCGAGGAAGCTCGCCGCGCTCATGTAGTCGCCGGCGAGCGCCATCCCGTTCTGGAAACCGGTGATCCGGCGGCCGGCCGCGTAGAACTGCTCGGCATTGCGCGTACGGCGCGCGGCGGCGTAGGTGATGACCAGCGATAAGGCGACGAAGATGAAGAAGCCGGCGATCGCGGTGAGGTTCGGTTGCCCCAGGGAACTGTTCATGCGCCTCTCCGCACCGCTTCGATGGCGGTGTCGTAGTGCCGGTTGGCCCACCGCACGTAGACCCAGATCAGCACCCAGGCGGCGACGATGACGAGAGCGCCGAGCAGGATGCCAAGGCTCAAGCCGGGCACGACGAGTTGGGAAAGGAACGGCTTCGCGTAGGCGACCAGCAGGATGAAGCCGAAGTAGATGACCATCATGGCCAGCGTCAACGCGCCGGCCACGCGCCGGCGCGCCGCGTCGACCTTTCGAAAATCGAGGGGGGACGTCATGGGTGTAGGAGTATATGTCTTGCGCTAGAATCGCCCCGATGCCATCACGCTTTCGAGTCTCGAACGTCGTCCTCACGGTGCTGGCGGTGGTGGTCGTCGCCACGCTCACCGCCGTGCGGTCGAACGGTCAGGCGGCAAACGATCGCCTCCCCCGGCTGCAGGGCAAGCCAAACCTGAACGGCATCTGGCAGGCGATGAACGAGGCGAACTGGGATATCCAGGCGCATCAGGCACGGCCCGGGCCGGCGCAGTACGGCGCGCTGTTCGCCGAGCCTGCCGGCATCGGCGTCGTCGAGGGCAACGAGATCCCCTACACGCCGGAAGCGCTGAAGAAGAGGGATGACAACTTCGCCAACCGCTGGAAGCTCGATCCGGAAGCGAAGTGCTACATGGCCGGCGTGCCGCGCGCGACCTACCAGCCGTTCCCTTTCCAGATCTTCCAGGGCACCGACAAGATCCTGATCGCGTACCCGTTCGCCAGCGCCAGCCGCATCATCCACATGAAGGACGTCGGCGAGAGTCCCGCCGACGCGTGGATGGGATGGTCGCGCGCGACGTGGGACGGCGACACGCTCGTCGTCGACGTCAGAAACCTCATCGACCAGACGTGGTTCGACCGCGCCGGCAACCATCACAGCGACGCGCTGCACGTCGTCGAGCGCTACTCGATGACCGGGCCCGACCTCATTCAGTACGAGGCGACGATCGACGATCCGAACGTGTTCACGCGGCCGTGGAAGATGAGCATGCCGCTCTACCGCCGCGTCGAGAAGAACGCCCAGGTGCTCGAATTCAAGTGCGTGCCGTTTTCGGAAGAGTTGATTTACGGACATCTTCGCCGCGGTGCGGCGACCGGGAGGTGATCTGATGCGAACAGGGGTTATGGCGTTGCTCGCGGCGGTGGGCCTGTGCGCAGCCGCGCTGCCGGCCGTCGCTCATCATTCGTTTGCGGCGGAGTTCGACGCGAACAAGCCGATCAAGCTGCAGGGAACGGTGACGAAGGTCGAGTGGATCAACCCGCACACCTGGATTCACATCGACGTGAAGAAACCGGATGGCACCGTCGAGCCCTGGTCGATCGAAGCCGGCACGCCGAACACGCTGTTCAGGCTCGGCTTCACGCGCGACGCGATCAAGACGGGCACGGTCATCAACGTCGACGGCTACAGCTCGCGGGATGGGTCGAGGCGGGCCAACGGCCGCGACCTGACGCTGCCGGACGGACGGAAACTGCTGATGGCGCCCGATGCCAGCGCACCCCGGAGGTAGTGTCATGCGTACCGTCATTGCCGGCGCCGCGATCGCGCTGCTCGCCCTGGCCACCGTGCACGGCCAGACGGCGGTCAAGCGAACGCCGTGGGGCGATCCCGATCTCCAGGGCACATGGAACAACCAGACGCTCACGCCGCTCGAACGGCCCGCTGAATTTGCCAACAAGCCGGTGCTGAGCGAATCCGAAGCCGAGGCCTACGAGGCCAGGCTCCGGACCGATGGCAACGCCGACGTCCGGACGCCGGGCACCCGCCGTGACGTGATCACGGCGTACAACGACGTCTGGTGGGACCGCGGCAACCGGATCGTCGCCGACCGCCGCACCTCGCTCGTCATCGATCCTCCGGACGGCAGGATCCCCGCGCTGACACCGGCCGGCGAGAAGAGACGCGCGGCTGAACTCGACGCCGCCGCGACGCAGGATGACACCGCCGGATCGTGGTTGGACTTCGACGTCTACACGCGATGCATCATCCGCTCGGCGCTGCCGCGGCTCTCGACCGGCTACAACAACAACTACGAGATCGTGCAGTCGCCGGGCTACGTCGCGATCCTGCAGGAACAGATGCACGACACGCGCATCATCCCGCTCGACGGCAGGCCGCACCTGCCCGGCAACGTGCGCCAGTTCCTGGGCGACTCGCGCGGCCGCTGGGACGGCGACACGCTCGTCGTCGAGACGACCAATTTCATGGACGACGCCAGGGGGGCGAACTTTCGCGAGGCGACGCCGAAGATGGTGCTGGTCGAACGCTTCCGCCGGACGAGCGAGAACGCGCTTGACTACCGCTTCACGATCACCGATCCCGACACCTGGACGCGGCCCTGGACGGTGGCGCTGCCGCTGAACAGGGAAGAGGGGCTGATCTACGAGTACGCCTGCCACGAAGGCAATCACTCGCTGCGGCACATGCTCGAGTCGATCCGCGCCACCGAAAAGGCACAGAGAAAGTAAGGAGCATCAATGACACGTCCGCCTGCGTCGCTGGTTCTCGGTTTAATCTTCGTCGCGTTGGCGCTCCCCGGCGCCGCCCTCGCCCAGCAGGCGAGCGGCATCGCCGGCACCGTACGGGACACGTCTGGAGCGTTGCTGCCCGGGGTGACGGTGGAAGCCGCGAGTCCGGCGTTGATCGAGAAGGTGCGCGTCGCGGTCAGCGACGGGGACGGCCGCTACAACATCACCGACCTCCGCCCCGGCGAATATATCGTCACATTCACGCTACCGGGGTTCCGCACCTTCCGGCGCGAAAGCATCGTCATCACCGCGGGCTTCACCGCGACCGTGAATCCGGAACTGGCGGTCGGCTCGCTCGAGGAGACGATCACGGTCACGGGCGAGACCCCGCTGGTCGACACGCAGAACGTGAGGAGGCAGACCGTCGTCTCGGACGAGATGCTCGACACGCTCCCGACCAGCACCAAGAACGCCAATTCGGTGGCGGCGCTGACGCTCGGCCTGGCCGGCATCGCCGACGTCGCCGGGATCTACGCGACGCAAATCGGCAGCGGGACGTACCACGGCAAGGGTGGCGCGCGCACGCAGTTCGACGGCATGAGCGTGCAGAACATGACCGGCAACACCGGGTATCAGCTGAACACCGCGCTGGTACAGGAGATGACGCTGCAGGCCAGCGGCATCTCGGCCGAGGGCAATGCCGAAGGAATCCTCGTCAACCTGATTCCGAAAGAGGGCGGCAATCTGTTCGCCGGCAGCGCCTCCGGCCTCTACACGAACGACCGCCTGACGGGCGACAACCTGAACGAGGCGCTGCGGGCGCGCGGGCTCGACTCGATCAACGAGCCGCTCCGCGTCTACGACGCGACCGTCAGCCTCGGCGGCCCGATCAGGAAAGACAAGCTCTGGTTCTTCACCTCGCACCGCGAATGGGGCAACGCGCACCAGATCGCCGGCGTCTACTGGAACAAGACCCAGGGAACGCCGCTCTACACGCCCGACCTGAGCCGTCCCGGCACGCGCTATCAGTGGTTCGAGTCGCACGCGGTGCGCACCACCTGGCAGGCGACGCAGGCTAACAAGGTCAACTTCTTCGTCGACGTGCAGGACGCCTGCATCTGCCGCACCGGAACGACGAACTCGGGCGTCGGCATCGCCCCGGAGGCGATTCGCGCGTACCACTTCCGTCCGACCGGCTTCTACCAGGCATCGTGGAGCGCTCCCCTGACGAGCAAGCTGCTGTTCGACGCCGCGTTCTCGGCCACCATCAACCACTGGCCCGAGTTCCGGTCGCCCGGCGTCGGCGTGGACGACATCTCGATCCTGGAACAGTCAACCGGCATCCGCTTCAACTCGCGCGAGACCTACGACGACCCGAACATCCAGGATCGGTACGGCGAGCGCTTCTCCGTGTCGTACGTGACGGGCACGCACGCGATGAAGTTCGGCGTCCAGGACGAGCAGGGCATCCTTTCGGCATTCCGCAACAGTTCGACGGCCAACCTCAGCTACACCCTGAACAACGGCGTTCCGGTGAGCCTCACGCAGTACGCGACGCCGTACGAGCTGATCAACCGCTTCAAGCATGACCTCGGCATCTACGCCCAGGACCAGTGGGCGATCGATCGCCTTACGCTCAACCTCGGCGTGCGGTTCGACTACTTCAACGGCTACGTGCCGGCGCAGGACGTCCCCGCGACTCCCAATGGATGGGTGCCGGCGCGCCATTACGACCGCGTCGACGACGTGCCGTCGTGGACCGACATCAGTCCTCGCGTGGGCGGCGCCTACGATCTCTTCGGCGACGGCCGCACGGCGGTGAAACTCTCGCTCGGCCGCTACGTCGGCAAGACCGTGGTGGAAATCGCCAACGCGAATAACCCGATCGTCGCGTCGGTCAACCAGGTCACGCGCGCGTGGACCGACGCCAACGGCAACTACGTCCCCGACTGCGACCTCAGGAGCCGCGGCCAGAGCGGCGAATGCGGGCCGCTGCAGAACCAGAACTTCGGGTCGCCGGTCGTCACGACCCGGTTTTCCGACGACGTGCTGAGGGGTTTCGGGGTCCGTCCGTACAATTGGGACATGAGCGCCGAGGTGCAGCGGCAGATCGGATCGTCGATCTCGACCACGGTGGGCTACTACCGTAACTGGTACGGCAACTTCCGTGTCACCGATAACCTGGCCGTCGAGGCCACCGACTACAGCACGTACTGCGCGGCAGCGCCGGCCGACTCACGTCTGCCCGGCGGCGGCGGTTACCGGGTCTGCGGCCTGTATGACATCAATCCAGCGAAATTCGGCCAGGTGAACAATCTGGTCAGGCCGGCGCGGGATTTCGGGAAGCAGACTCAGGTCTCTGATTTCTTCACCGTCGCCGCGGAGGCCCGCCTGTCTCCCGGCGTGCGGTTTGGCGGCGGCATCGACACCGGGCGGACGGTCAACGACATCTGCGAGGTTCGCGCAGCGCTGCCGGAGCTCACCATCGCGAACGTCACCAGCGCGACCAACTCGTTCTGCCGCGTGGCGCAGCCGTTCTCCGCCAACACGCAGATCAAACTGAATGGCAGCTACCAACTGCCGGCTGGGTTCCTGGTGAGCGCGGTCTACCAGAACCTGCCGGGCCCGACCATCACCGCTGAATACGCGGTTCCGACGGCAGCGGTCCAGACGTCGCTCGGGCGCCCCCTGGCCGGCGGCGCGCGCACCGCCACCGTGTCGCTGGTGCAGCCGCACACGCAATTCGACGATCGAACGACGAGACTCGACCTGCGGTTTGCCAAGAGCGTGCGTCTCACGCAGCGCGTCCGGCTGCAGGGCAACGTCGA
>CANIBQ010000013.1 GCA_947465645.1 Acidobacteriota bacterium
GATCGACCGATGCTTTGAGCGGGTCACGGTGGCTTGGCGTAAATCCGTGATTGGGGTCCGCTTGGACACGATCCTGCACGGGGCATCCAACCTCGACGCGCAACGCGTACGACTGATTGGGTGGACGGCATTCATGGCAGCCACGACTCATATCATGCTCATCGGCATCGATGCGCTGGTTGCCGACACGGCGGGAGGGCTCGGGTGGGTGGCGGCGCTACCGTTCGCCCTCGCCTGCATTTGCAGACCCGAGGCCGTGGTCGCCGCCTGGCAAAGCAGGCGCCCTCACAGACGCGTTCGTTGAAAGCATAGCGTCGCGGCGCCTCCAGGCGCTGAGCTCAGGCGAGCTTCCCTGACTTGCGGCCGGCGACGAAATATTGTCCACCCAGCGGAAGCCAGGCAAGGGCAGGCTCGAGAAATCCGAGGACCTTCCATACAGATTCAGGCATGAAGAGCAGGTAACCTTGCGCGATCTCCTGCAACCCGGCCTCACGGAAAATCGCGCGAAGCCGAGCGGGCCTGATCATGTGGCAGCCGCGGTCGATGGGGCAGCGGTTGAAGATACGCGCCGTGACCGGGTTGAACGGGTTGTGCTCGAAGATGCACACGTAGCCGCCGGGCGCGACCACCCTGGTGAGCTCGCGAAGGTGCCGCACATGCTCTCGATCGTCGATGTGGTGATACACACAGAATGCGAAAGCGGCATCGAACGTGCCGTCGCGAAACGGGAGGTCGAACGGTTCCTGCATCACCACTGGCCCGTGATGCACCGCCTCGCGAAGCATCGGTAACGACGGATCGGTGCCGATGACGCGCGCGTCATTCCGAAGGAACGGCACCGACGCGCCCTGGCCGCACCCGGCGTCGAGGATACGCAAAGAAGCCTTGGGCAGCCGCGGTTTCAGATACCGCATCAATGCCCGGCACTTCTGCTGTACGAAAAAATCACTATCGGCCGAGAATCTCTGACGCAGTGGATGGCCATAGCTCGCCAATCTGTGCTCGGCGGGTAACCTGAGCGCTTCTTGAACGAAATTGAGCTCGTCGAGGTTGATGGGCAGCCTCGAGCCCTGCAGGAGAACAAGCAGGTGCCACCCGCAGAGGGCACCGATGGTCCCGGCGAGGACCAATTTCGGCCAACGCGCCTTCACACTCATCGTGGACCGCGCATCAGCATCAGGAAGTGGGCGGATGGCATCCGCAGGTTGTCCCCGACGACCCTGTGCTCGACCTGATCAAAGTGCAGCTTCGCCAGTCGTAGGTATCCTTCTGGCGAGCGCACATGCTCGCCTCGGTCGTTCCTGGCGAAGACGCGCGACAAAGCCGATTGACCACTGAACAATACGGTGTCCAGAGCTACGAGCCGGCCGCGCGGGCCCAAGGAGCGAGCCATCAGACCGAGGAGCACCGCGGCCTCTCCGTCGGGAAGGTGATGCAACAGCCCCATCAACATGATCCCGTCGAAGGGCGCGAGCGCGCGGCGATGCTCGTGGGTGTACGGCACGTCGCGGAAGCTCCCGCGCCCGCGGAACTTCTCGTTCGCCCACGCAATGTAGCGGGAGTCGGTGTCGAACCCGAAGTAATCGCAGAGCGCAACCTGATCGAAGTAGTACGCGGGACCGCAACCGACGTCCAGCAGGCGCTCGCCGGGTCGCAACTCCAGCGCGTCGATGCTCGCGCGCCGCGCAAGGTGCGCCCCCACCAGCCACTGCGACGCGATGTAGAGCCGTGGATGTTGCAGGGCTGACTGGACGATGTTCATGGCTCCATCACGCCGGCGCGGTAGCGACGATCGATTGGAGCATGCCCTTGCCCATCGCCCGGGATGTCGAGAACAGCGCCAGCGTCGCCGCTTTGAAGGCCAACACTTTCGCGGGATGTCCGGGGGGCACGTCGACCGACTTCAAGGGGTGGTTGTAGTTGAACTGCCGAACCGGACTCAGTTCCTCGAGCTCCACCAGCCGGCGCAGGGAATTGTAGCTGAAGTGATTGAGGTGATGCGCCGAGAAGATGCGCTCGGTCGTTCAGCAGGTGGTCGTACCCGTCGGCGAGGTGATCGAACGATTCCATAGGTGACTCGTCTGGGCTATTCGAAGCGTGGCTCGTTCGAAGAACGGCGGTAAATGTCAAAGCTTGGACCCATGGCCCGTTCGCGCCACAGCGTGCCGATCGAGGTTGCGCGAAGCGCATCGTAATCCAGAGTGGTTGGCAGCGGGTAGAAGTAGGAATGCTCTTCCGGAAACGCCTCGATCGTCGTCACCGCGGTATAGCCGGCCGGAGCGGTCGGCTGCGCCATGGTGATCGGCCCGGTGCCGCGTTCGACGTGCGATTCCTGGCCCCGACGGCCCAGCACCAGCCATTCGCAGCCTCGAGTGGCTTCCGCCGGGATCTGATACGTGTCGAGAACTCGAACGTCGAACCGGGGACCGCTCATTCGCTCGCTGGCGATCACGCGGGCCCTGGTGAACGCGCCCTTGCCGGGCGGGGGGTTTGTCGGCACGAGCGGAGGTCCGAAGATATTCGTCCCGAGGATCCCCACGTTCATCAACACACAGTCGCCGGCTCGAGCCTTGGACACAATGACGTCACGCGCCAACATACGGGTCTCTGGCCCGGTCAGGAGCAGGCCGTATTTCACCGCCCCCGGCAGAAAGGCGCTGTCCAACATCGCGACCGCCACCAGAATCCAGACCGCCGACCACCTCCAGCGCGTCGCGCCCGCTGCTGAGGCGATATGAACAGCCAATGAAGCGGCCAGAACGAAGAACGACAACGCCAGGGGGAAGGCGTAGTAAGACAAGGAAAAACCCTGGCGCAGGCCGACAAAGAGAAACTGCATGATCGGCGCGGTTAGAAGCAGGATTGGTCCTGTTGGCTCCCGCACGAGTCTCCGGACGAGCTCAACTCCACCGAAAATGAACACGGTCCAGCCGAGAAGATTCGGCAGGTGATAACGGATGTACGCGTACAGCGCCCAATCCTGCTCTATGTCCGCAAACCTGGAATTTGTTTCGCGAAGATCGCTCAACACCTGCGCCGTATCAGTGATGAGAAATGGGAAGAGGATCAACAGCGTTGCGCCGGCGACCGCCCCCATGATCACCCCCAGCATCAGGGCCTCCCTGAGTCTGCGGCCGTTGGAGCGCACTGCGGGCAACAGGGCGAGCGGCGCCGCAAACACACCGAAATATTTGGCGGCCGTCGCGCATCCGATGGCCACTCCGGTCCACGCGGCCGTACGTCTGCTCTGATGCTCGGAGCTCTTCCACGCCAGCTCCATGGCCAGCAGCAGGAAGAACCAATAGAACACGTCCTCCTTCACCATGGACGTCATCATCAGAAAGGTGAGATTCGTTGCACACAGCAAGGCGGCCAGCCCACCCGTTGCCCGTCCTCCGAAGATCACGCCCAATCTGTAGACTTGAATGACGGTAGCGACACCTGCTAACGCGATGAGGATCCGGCCGGTCTCATACAGCGGACCGAAGCGCGATTGCACCTCGACGAGGAAATCGAATGGGGTCTGGACGGAACCGGCGATGCGCAAGACGAGGTAGTACACAACCTCCAAACCCGCGAGGATCTCGTACAGAAGGGGCCCGTGACCATAGCTCGCGATCTTGCGCTCGGCCGGCAGCCTGAGGGCTTCTTGAAGGAAATTGAGCTCGTCGTGACTGAACGGCAGATTCGAATCCCACACGATCGTGGCCAGATACCACCCGCTGAGGGCAATGATGATCCCCGGAAGCACCGCTCTGGGCCACTTGCGGTCAATCACACCGATCCCCGTTTCGTCGCCTGATTGAGGAGTCGCGACGTTCATGGAAGCCCGTTTAGTCCTGGCTTCGCCTTGCCGCGAAAGTAGAGCAGCAACAAAAGGCCGGCTTTGAACGCATGCGGTTCAAGCGACAGCGGTTCAAAATACTCCTCGAACAGTTCGCGCCACGCCGGCACCCGCCGCGCGTAGTGGCCGCGATCCAGCAACGCCAAAGCGCCGACATAGGAACCGCGTTCCCACGAGATGAGCTCGAGCATGTGCACGGTGCCATCCGGCCCGAGCAGACTGGGAACCTGTCGCAGGATTCTCCTTACCGCGTCGTCCGGGATGTGGTGCAGAAAGCTGCTGACAAGAATCGTGTCAAAGGTGCCGAGCGATGACAGGTCCGCCGTCCGAAGGTCGGCCTGCACGAAGCGATGGCCCGGGTACTTCGCACGCGCGAAGTCGATATACCGATCGTTGATGTCGATACCGACGTACTCGGCGCCAGGAAAGCGCGTTGCGTTGGTCCCCGGCCCGCAGCCGACATCCAACACCCTCCGCACCTGCTGGTGCCTGAGATGACGCTCGATGACGGCGAACTTCTCTTCGACAAACGGCGCCTGCGAGGCTGCGTACACCATCGGATGCTCGAGGAGCCGCTCGAAGAGGCGCCCGATCGCCATCTAGGCCACCTCCCGTTTTGCCAAATCGGTCAAAGCTGTGTCCTCGCTTCTGCCAATGGTTCTCTGAAAAGAAGGCAATCCCTCAGGCCCTCGCGAAGACGTCGCGGACGAAATGCGAGATCGGCCTCGGCCTCAGCGCTGGCTGGCGGTTTCGACGCCCGCAGCCGCGCGAGCTGATCCGGGTAGAGAGGCAGCGGCAGGAATCGCGACAGCGCCCCCAGGACCGCCACCACTGGCACCGGCACGCGCAGGACGCGCGGCCGTCGTCCCGCCGCGACGCCTGCAAGCTCGGCGAACTCGCGCATCGTCAGGCAGGGTCCGGCGAGCGTGTACGTTCGGCCTACGGCCCCGGGTATCTCGAGCGCGCGGACACATGCGCCCACAACGTCATCCACGTGTGCGGGGCAGAGCATGTCCGCGCCGCCACCGACCATGGGTACGAAACCGCCGTGGCGCACACGCGCCAGAATCCTGTCGACTCCCTCCGTGCTGCCGATGCCGTAGACTTCCGGGAGTCGCACGATCGTCCACGGCACACCCGCGCCGCGGACTGCTTCTTCAGCACGATGCTTTGAGCGGCTGTACGCACCGCCGTCGGGTGAGATCGCGCGGGTGCTGACGAACAGAAAACGGCGCGTTCCCGCCTCACGTGCAGCCGTCAGGAGGTTCTGCGTTCCAACCAGATTCACCCCGTCATAGCGCGAAGGCGACCGGCTGTGGGTCACGGCGGCGAGATGCACGATCGCCGCGGCGCCCGCGACCGCGTGGCGCAAAGAGTCAGGCGAGGCAAGGTCACCCTGCACCGTTTCGTCCGCGTCCTTCACAGGGCGGCGATGGACGAGGCAGCGGCGGCGCCATCCCTGTTCCCCGAGTCCCCGCAGCAGCCGCGACCCGATCCCGCCTGAAGCGCCCGTCACCAGTACAACGAGGGGCGCGGTCACGGACGGCCTCGTGTCGCGTACCGCGCCATGTGCACGAGGAATTCCCAAATCGCCGAAACCCGAACGAAGGATGAACGTGCCTTGTTCTCCAGGAACGTCACTGGCAATTCGACAATCTTCATTCGGTGACGCCGCGCTTGAAGGACCATCTCAGCGTCGACAAACCAGTCACTGGACACGAGATTCATCCGTTCATATGCGGCCCGGGTCAGCCCCTTTGGCTTCCCATTGACGTCCCACAGTGGCCAGGTGCGAAACAGAAGGCAAAAAATGGCATTGAAGCCGGCGGAGATGAACCACCTGTACACACCATCGCCGCGATTCGTCCGGCGGCCCTTGCCGAGATCGGCTCCGGTCTCCCGCAAGAACCGGTACATCCGGAGGACGTCATGCACGGGGTTCTGTGCGTCTCCGTCGATGATCACCAGCGTTGACCCGCGGGCAGCCTTCAGCCCGCTTCGCATGTCCCAGCCCATACCTCCCGCCTTTTCGCGGTCGAGCACGACCGTGTGGCGGTGCGTCGCGGCGAAACGGCGCGCGATTTCAGGGGTCGTGTCGTGATGCTGCGGCCAGTAGTTCGCCACGAGCACGAGCTCGTAGGTCATCCCGGCGGTTTCGAGCAGCGCATGGAGCGGCTCGATCACCGTCTTGATGCTCTCGCCCGCTCGATAGCACAGTACGATCGCGGAAAGTGCCGGCGCCTCTCCGCTCACGATGTTGCTCGCATCACGTCCTGGTAGATCGCCCGGTACGACGCCGCTCCCCTTTCGACGTCGAAGAGCGCCTCGGCCGCCGCGCGGCAGCGGAGCCTGACTTCGGGATCGTCAAACAGCGCACGCACCTGGTCGAAGCTGGCGTCAAAGTCGTTCGATGTGGTCGACGGCAGGACGACGCCCGTCGAATATTCCTTGACGATATGTCCAGAATCACCAACGCCGTCGTTGATGACAACGGGAACGCCGCTCGCCAGGAACTCGGCTAGTTTCGTCGCGGCCGATCCTTTCTTCGAGAACACCGGCTTGATGAAGAACATGCCGACGTCGATCAACCGCATCACGTCTGGCATCTCATCGAAGTCGGCTCGCATGAGCACCAGTCGCTCCGGCGCAATTCCAGCGCGCCGCGCGTCCGCGCCCAGGCGATCCAGATCCTCTGCCGTCACGATGAGCGCCTTGAGCTTGGGCATGCGTGCCAGCAGAAAGGCCAGGTAGTCGAGCATCGGCTGCCGCAGGTACCAGTTGCTCATCGTGCCGACGCAGCCAATCACGAGATGCCCGCCGAGGCCGAGCCGGGCAAGCAGGTCCGGCCGTCGCGGTCCGGCCGCAAACCGCTTCAAGTCTGCGCAGGTTGGGATGACCTTGATGGGAATTCCCGGTGGCACACGGTAGCCGAGGTCCGGAAACACCTTCACACCGGCTTCGGTGAGCGACACGATGGCGTTGGCAGATTCGAAGAAAGCCCGCTCGCAACGCTTGGCGACCTTGTAGACGAATGACCGGCGGTTCCAGTGCCCGGCTTCGGCCTTTTCGTCGGCCCAGAAGCCGCGCATGTCGAACAGGAGCTTTGTCCGTCGAAGACTCTTCAGCGCCAATCCGATCATCGCCGGGACGTAGCCGCGAACATGCACGATCTGGCCTCGAGTCTGCGATTGCCATCGGAGCGCCGACCAGATACCACGAAGAATGTCCAGAGCGGTAGACACGACGGGCGGACTCTTGTGGTATTTCAGCGCCTTCCATCGGATCCCGGCCGACGTCAGGCGTGCACGCATCCGGGCTGCTCGCGCGCCATCGCGCCAGTCACGCGGCTTCTCGAACGAAATGAGCGTGATCTGATAATTGATCGCCAGACGTTCGAGGTACGCCACGACCTGCGATTCGCCCAACGCCTCGAGCACGCCGTCGTACGAAATGTAAAGCGTCGGCGCTGGGCTTGACGTCAATGGGTAGTCGCCGCCCGCGCTTCCCACCAACGGAGTGTTTCGGCCAGGCCTCGATCGAGATCGAACCGGGGAACCCAGCCGAGACGCTGGCGCAGCACCGTCACGTCGGCGAGAATGCGCATTGGCTCGCCGCGCCTGTACGGTATCGCGCCCAGGCGGACCAGTTCTGGCTTGCCGAGTCGCCGCCCTATCTGCATGGCAAGCTCCGCGATGGTCACCGGCTCGCCCGAGGCGACATTGACCGCGCCCGTGAGGTCGCTGGTGGCGATGTGCCACATCGCGGATGCGACGTCCTCCACGTGCAGGTAGTCCCGCACCTGCTCGCCCGGCGTCACGTGCGCCACTTCGCCGCGCAACAGGGAGAGCGCGACGGACGGCACCAGCCGCCGGACTTCTTCGAAAGGACCGTAGGAATAGAACAACCGCGGCGTGACCACGCTGACGCCAGTCAGTTCCGAAAAGTGCTGGGCGACCTCGAACAACGACTTCTTGCACGTTCCGTACAGTTCATGGGGTCGAAGCGGCGTGGCCTCGGCGAGCCGATCGTAGTTCAGGTCGTACTCGAAGCACGTTCCTGCCGCCACGAATCGACTGCAGGAGGCATCGGGCATCATCCGAAGGAGGTCGAGGCTGACTCCGAGCGAGGTGAGGTTGTCCGCGGCCTCGGCCCTGCCCGACCAGCCTTTCCACGCGAGATGCAGGCAGATCTCCGGACGGCATGCGCGAATCCGATCGCGAAGCGCGGGAAGCGCCCGCAGATCTCCCTCGATGAGCACGAGCGCCGATTCGATGTCGGCGATCCTCGAGCGATTGCCCTGCGGCCGGACGATCGCAAACACCTCGTGTCCTTCCCTGATCAGCAGGCGGGCCAGGTGAGACCCGATGAATCCCGTGACGCCCGTCAGCAGAACACGCCGCGAGGTCCGGCCTGTGCTCACCGCCAGACTCGCCAAGGCGCCTTGGCGTCGTCCCACAGATCGTTCAGGTGTTTGTACTCGCGGTAAGTGTCCATGGCGAAAAAGAACCCCTCGTGACGGTACGCCACGAGTTGTCCGTCCGTGGCAAGCCGCTGCAGCGGTTCATGCTCGAGCATACACGACGGGTCGACGCTGAGGTAGTCGAACACGCCCGGCTCAAACACGAAGAACCCGATGTTGATCCAGCCATCGAGCTCAGGCTTCTCATTGAAGCCCGTGACCACGCCGGATGCGCCGAGATCGAGTACGCCGAACCGCGAGATCGGACGCGCGGTCGTCACTGTAGCCAGCCGGCCGTGCGCCCGGTGAAACTTGAGGAGCTCGCCGATGTTGATGTCACTCAGGCCATCTCCGTACGTCACCATGAAGGTGCCGCTGTCGACGTGCCGCTTGACGAGACTGACGCGCGTGCCGGTCATCGAGTCCTGCCCCGTGTCGGCGAGTGTGACTTCGTAGCCATCTTCGTCATGCGACCCGTGGTACTCGATCGAGCTTCGACTGCCGAGGCGCAGGGTGAAGTCGTTGTTCATCGCCTCGTAGTTGAGAAAGTGCTCCTTGATCATCTGCCCACGATATCCGAGGCACAGCACAAATTCCTTGAAGCCAAAGTGCGCGTACAGCTTCATGATGTGCCAGAGGATCGGCCGGCCACCGATTTCCACAAGCGGTTTTGGCCGGAACTCAGTCTCTTCCCTGAGCCGTGTACCTTGCCCGCCACACAGGATGACGACTTTCACAGTCTCCTCGCTGCAAATGATCTCGCGCCGAGGCCAAACGGCATTTTTAGATTCATTCCTTTCAGGAAGAGCGCATCTTCGTCGCGAAACAGCTGGAATACGCCGACAAGGGCGAAGACGCTGATCGCCCCGAGACCAAGCGCCGCGGGGTAGAACCAGAATCCGTCCAGCAACATGAAACATGCGCAGGCGACGAGCGCCGGGGTGCCCAGCCAGCCGAGGCGGAGGAGCCTGCCCCCGGTTCTTCTCTCCACGAAGGTCAGCGCCAGCACCGCGGACGTACCGTACGCCAGGACGGTCGCCATCGCTGCCCCGTTGATCCCGAAGCGAGGAATCAGCAGCAGATCCAGCGCGACGTTCACTGCGGCCGACACGAGGCAGATGCCGGTGAAGATCCACGTCGATCCGTAGGCGCTCACCAGCGGGGTACACGCGCTGAAGAGTGCGAACGCGCAGCTGGCGACCATCAGCAGCGCCAGGACCGGCGCCGCGCTGCTGTAGCCCTGCCCGAACACCAAAGGAAGGCCGGCGCGGGCGCCGAGCAGCACCAGACTGAACAGCACCGACGTGCCGAGCAACCAGTACGGCAGGAGCCGCTCCATCAGCATCCTGATTCGCGCGTTCTGCCCCTCCGCGACCATCACCGACAACTGCGGCACCAGCAGGGTCGAGAAGATCACCGCGACCTGCTGTACGACCCCTGCCAGCTGCGTGGCGAGCGAGTAGATGCCGAGGTTCGCCATCGGCACGTACCACTTGAGAATGACGAGGTCTAGCCAGTTGGTGCCGAACAGCCCAACCCAGCTGGAGAGCAGCAACGGGGCTGAAAACAGCACCATGTGGCGATAGGCGGCACGCGGTGGTATCGCGGGCCGGAGTGCCCGGCCCCCTACGACCGCGATGCCCCAGATCGCGACCGCCAGCGAACTGGCTGCGTAGCAGGCCAGGATCGCCAGCGGATTGCCGGTCCAGACGGCTGGAAGTGTCACGACGAACAGCAGCATGATGGCCTTATCGAGAAACAGAGAGGCGCCGTAGCGCGCCATCTGGTCCCGCGCCTGGAAGACGGCGCCGATGATCGAGAGCGCACAGGCGGCAACAAAATGCGCCAGGATCAGCCAGACACCGACAGGCGGAATGCCAAGGTAGGCCGCCAGCGGCTGACGAGCGAGCGCAATAGCCAAAGCGCCCAACCCGGCGGCGGGCAACACGACCCCCAATCGTGTCGACAGCGTTTCCGTCAACGCGCCGGTCGATGCGAACTCCCGAGAACCGAACCGGACGAAGCCGACGTGGCTCCAGGTGACCCCGAGGAGCAGCAGCACCTGAGACGCCATCAGCATCAGGGCCAGGCGGCCGTACTGCTCTGCCCCGAGCCGGCGCGCGAGCACCGCGTTGGTCGCCAGTCCGATCGCCATCGCGCCATAGTTGCCCGCGCCCAGCACGAGGAAACTCCGCCACGTGCTCGCCAGCCGTTGCGTGCGTTCGGTCATCTGGTCCGGGGCACGATCGGGCGTGTGGTGTAATACGCCAAGGCTTACAAGACACCCATGGATTCCAAAGTCTCAATCATCTTATGCGGCTACAACCAGGCCGCGTATGTCGAGGGCGCCATTGCGAGTGCGTTGTCGCAGACCCATCGCGATCTCGAGCTGATCATCATCGACAATGGCTCGACGGATGGTTCTCAGGAGCTGCTGAAGAATTATCGGACCGACCCGCGAATCCGCTTGCTCCTTCACGACAAGAATGCCGCGATGACCAAACGAGTGAATGAAGCCGTCGCCCTGACGTCCGGGCAGTATGTTTCATTCCTCTACGCTGACGACTATTACCTTCCGCACAAGCTCGAACGCCAGCTGCAGGAGTTTTCACGCCTGTCGCCGGACTACGGCGTCGTCTACTCTCCGAACTACCGTCTCGATGAATTGACCGGAGAGCAATGGGTCGACAACACCCTGAAATGCTCCGGCGCCATCCTGAAAAAGATGCTGCTCAAGGCCCACAGTGAAGGGTTCATCAATCCGATCTCGCCCCTGATCCGACGAGAATGCCTCGTTCGGTATCCATTCCACGAGGACGTCTTCATCGAGGGAGAATCCCACTTCCTGCGCATCGCGATGACCTACAAATTCCATTTTCTGGACGAACCGTTCACCGTCATGCGTGAACATCCATCGAATGCGGGAAAGGCGATCAAGATGAACGCCGCGTCGGTCGCGATTCTCCTGGACAAGCTTTCGAAGGAACCTGACTTCCCGCCTGCCCTGATCGCCGATCTCAACGCCTATCGCGGAAACTTCATGGCGATCTGCGGCTGGCTCGCCATCCGGATGGCCGCAGATCCGGTGTGGGCGCGCGCCTGCCTGATTTCGGCGATCCGGTCGCAGCCGACGCGTCTGTTTCGCCCGCGCATCCTCGCCGGCCTCGCCCTCTCGACCCTGCCGGCAGTCGCGGTTCGAGGTTTCAATAGAGCCCTCAACGCGATGCGAAACCACAAGGAAACCGTCGCGGCTAAGGCCGACTACACCTGAGGTCTTCCAGCGAGACCTTTGACAGCATGTCGGCCAGCCCAAGTTCGAATGGCCTCGCCCCGCAATCGCGCGTCGTGGCCGACCTGGTTGCCGTGTCCCTGCGAGGATCATGGGCGTATTGAGGTTTCGGCGAACGCAAGATGTGCTTCATGCCAGCCGCATAGGTCCGGCCCACCCACATCGGGATATGAATCGACGTGAAATTGGCCCTGAGCGAAGTCTTGAGAACTGACAGGTAGTGGTTGTAGGTAATGGGCGCTGCTGCAGCGTCATGTATCTCGCCCCCACGCGATTCGTCACGCGTAACCTCAACGATGAACCGGGCGCAGTCCTCTACATAGATCTGGTGAAGCAGGTATTCGCCGTCGCCGATCACCGGGACCAGCCTCTTGTTCTTCATCAGACGCAAGTATGCGATCCACCAGTCGCTGAGCCCGTACACGGCTCCGGGCCTCACGATGGTCCAATCCAGGACGCTGGCGTGAACGTGGCGTTCGGCTGCTCGCTTGCTCGTTGAATAGGCGTCATCCCGATCGGCTTCAACGGCCATCGACGAGACCTGCACGAATCTCCTGACATCCGCCTTCTCACACACCTCCACCAGGTGCCTGGTACCTTCGTCATTGACCTCCGTGTACTCGGCTTCTCGAGAGGCACCGGGCTTCCGGGCGGCTGAATGGATCACGGCATCGAACCCTTCGAGATCTGCAGGGATCAAGGACTTCAGATCGCGAAGGATGGGTGTTGCGCCGGATAGCCGCGCGCTGAACTCTGGCCGGCGCGTGGAGAATGACGCCGTACAGCCCTGCTTCAACAACTCTTCGATAATGCGGCTACCCAGGAATCCTGTAGCGCCCGTCACGAAGACGTTCATCAGAGGACTGGATCTCAACGACGCTGGTGTTGCTCGTCCAGCCAGGCGACGTACTGCTCTTCGTGTCTGGCTACGGCAGGGGCGGCCGAGAACCGCTCGATCCGGCGCCTGCCTTCGGCGCCCATCTCGCGCCAGAGGGCTCGCTGGACCATCATCACCTCGAGGCCGTTGCGCAGGCTCTCCAGATCGCCGGGAGGCACCAGGACGCCGGTAACCCCGTCCTCGACGAGCTCCCGCGCCACGCCGACATCGGTGCTGATGACGGGAATACCGAGCGAGAACGCGTGGACGATCACCTGGCAGAACGCCTCCGCGCGGGATGGGTGCACGAACACGTCCATCACGGTCATCATCCTGGGCAAATCGGATTGATAGTCGACAAAGGTGACCCGGTCGCTGATCGATAGTTCCTGTGCGAGGCGTTGAAGCTGCGCTCTGTCCGGGCCATCTCCGATCAAGACCAACGCCGCCTCTTGCCATTTCGCGGCGATTGCCACAAAGGCTCTGAGGAGCAGATCGTAATCTTTGACCCAGAACATTCGGCCCACGGCGCCAAGGATGATCTTTCCCTCCAGCCCCAGCCTCTTCCTGGTTTCGGCGCGATACGCCTCGTCGCGCGTCCATCCGCTCAAGTCGATGGGGAATGGCAGAACGCCGATCTTGCCGCTGCCGACGCCCTCCTCACGTACGAACGTATCCCGCATCTGCGTGGAATACGCGATGATTCGGTGGGCCAGCCAGTTGGTCGCGATCCGATCAGCCCATAGAGGGATCTTTCGGTGGTGCAGGGCGATCTCATGGGAGTGATGCCCGGACAGAATGGCCAGAGGCACCCCGGCCAGCCTTGCGGCGGCGAGCCCGACGAGACTGCCTTCGAACAGGTGCGTCTGGATGACGTCTATCTGCTCTGCAACCAGCCAATTCCGCAGGCGCCAGATGGCGCGCGGATAATCCTGGCGGGTCGTGCAACCTAGAGCGAGGACCTTGAATCCAGCAGCGCCGAGCTCTTGCTGCAACAGCCCGCTCGGCGACAGGCTCCCGTAGGAAACCTCGAACTTCTGAGGATCTGAACACCGGCCCAGGACTTCCAGATAGGGCCGGATACTGATGGAGTCGCTGATGAAATGGAATACCTTGAGGCGTCGGTGATCAGACCATGCCATTTCAAATGATGTCGCGACGCAGATCGCGGGCGAACATCGTTCGGGTGAATTTACCGAACGCCGCTGGATGTTCCCCATACGTGGAGAGCCTCGCTTCCAGGATGGTCTTCTTCTCAGGGTCCATCCTGGTGCGGAATGTCGTGGGCGCCGCCAGCTTGTAACCAGAGAGCGGACGGGTGCCCTTGTCGCGACTCCAGGCTTCCACGTCGTACGACGTGTGCCACTCAGGCGTCGCTGCGAGGCTTTCTGCGAAGGGCGAGTGCAGCATCACCGCCCGTAAGTAGCTCATCACGGCGCTCAACTCGTCGCGATTCACTTCTCCCGCCTGCTCGCGCATCGCGTGAGCCAGCACGGTCTCGAGAAAATCGAGCGAGGCGTGACCGGCGAAGAAACGCCCGATCATCGAATATTTGCTGAGCAGGTTGCCGCCCAACTCGCCGGTGACGAGCTGGGCGAAATGCGCCTGCGCCCACTCGACGCACGCCTCCGCCGTCGGAAACAGTTCGTCTTGACTCTCCTGAACGAAATCGTCGATCACCTTCCTGAGCGCTGGCGGCGCCTGATCGAGCATCGTCTGCATCAGCCTGATCACCGTGAACGCGTCGACCCCTTTGAGCTTCGCGAGATTGAACGCCTCATCCATGTTGTCTTCGTAATAGAAGATCGTCAGGAGAAGGTGGAATACGCGCAGCTCGAGATACTCCTGAAACGACAGGTCGGGCGTTTCGCAGACCATTTCCTCGGTCTCGATCACCGGCTCGCCCGTGTAGTTGCCGAGGTTGCGCGCGACGATCCGGAACTTTGTCTGGAGACCAAACCGCTCCCGGCTGTCCGGGTTCGAGAGCGGTGCGCCGTGCAGCAGCATCAACTGGTGCGCCGAGACGCGCTGCACACCGGCCTGCATCAGATCGTGGATGCCCTTGAGAAATGACTCCTTGGTCTCGCCCGGCAGGCCAAGAATCAGCTCGCCGTACGACTGCATGCCCTGCGCGCGGACTTCCTGCTGAATCTGCGTGTAGGTCTGCAGCTTGACATTGGAACGCTCGATGTTCTTCAGCACAATCGGGTTCATCGACTGCACTGCAGCGGTCATCGGCAGCGCGCCGCGGGTCGTGCGCATCACCTTGATGATCCGCTCACCGCGATTCTTTCCAGTCGTCGTGCGGACGTAGTGCGGCCAGCCGTATTCGTCCTGCAGGTGCGCGATGTAGTCGGCCACCTCTTCGTCGCGTTCGTACATCCCGAAATTGTCGTCCGCCAGCGTGAGGGCCACCTCCTTGCGGATTCGCTCGGCGAGATATTTCAGGTCGGCCTTCACGTTCTCGACCGAATGGGCAAAGATGCGGCTGTTCGACTTCACCGCTGAATTGCAGAACGAGCAGGTAAACGGACAGCCGCGGGCGATCTGCATCATCGGCAGGTAGCCGGTGTTCAGGTACGGATCCATCCAGCCGCTCAGGTACGGGGATGGTATTTCGTCGAGGTTCTCGATCCGTCCCAGGTCGGGACCGGCAACGAACTCACCGGACTTCCTGCTGACCCAGTGGCTTCCCGCCAGCGGCTCACTCTGTAGTTCGTCGATCGACATTCCGCATTCGACGTAGCGGCGAATGAACGTCAGGAACGCGCGTTCCGCCTCGTAGGTCGGGCCTCGCAGGGCGAGATCCACCGTCGGCATGCCGCGAAGGTGCGATTCCTGTTCCCCCGCCGTCAGGGGGTAGTTCGGCCCGCCCATCAACGCCAGCGTCCCGGCGTTCCTCTTCTTGGCATACCGCGCGAAGCTGTGGGACAGATTGTGGTTCCACGCATAGCTGCTCAAGCCGAGCACGTCAGGTGCCTGCTCGTCGATCGCCGCTTTCAGGTCCTCAGGCTCACGAAAGATTCGAATATCTAGTGGTTCCCGCACCTCCGCATAGGCCAGGGCATAGGTCGCCAGGTTGGCTATGGCCAGGGGATACACGTCGGAGCTGACGGTCAGCTGGTTGTGGCCAAGGTCCGCAAGAAACACTTTCATGTCGTTACTCTCTCAGTCGGGGAACTGCGTCTCGATGATCGGGCAGTAGGCGCGGACGAAGATGTCCTCGCACAGGAGATCGCGCGCGACCGGAATCTCCGTCGATAGCAGTTCGACGATCGGGCGTGTCCCAAAGCGGCGCAGCGGCGTATAGACGAACTCGTAATTCCCAAAGCCGGCGCGCACCAGGCAATCCGTCAACTCCCACCGCGTCGTCAGCCCGATGTGCTGTGGATCGTCGTGGCCTGGCGTCATCGGAATGACCACACGGAACGGGTTGCGGAGCCGCGCGAGGGCGCGAGCGCGTTTGTACCAGAGCGACAGCTGCAGATAGCGCAAGTTCGGCGTCTTGATCACGATCGGCGCGCCCGGCTTCAGCACGCGCCGAACGTCACGAAGGGCGGCGACCTTGTCCTCGACGTGGACGTGCTCGAAGAAGTCGTTCGAGATCGCGGCGTCGAAATAGCCCGCATCGTAGGGCATTGCGGTGGCGTCGCCCACGCGGGCCTCGCCTGAGATTCCGAAGCGCCGCAAGCGCGCGTTCGCGGTGGCCACAACGGTGGGATTGAGGTCTATGCCGTGTACCTCGGCGCCCTGTAGACCGCAGTACACCATCGTCGCTCCTTCCGAGCAGCCGAGGTCGAGCACTCGCTTTCCAGCGATCGCGCCGAGGAGCATGAGCGCACGATCCTTCAGACGAAGAAAGTCTGTGTTCTTCCAGACGCGGTCCCTTTGGCGCTCGGTCCCGAGGGTATCGAAGTCTGGCACGACGAAGAAGTAACCGTTCAGACCCCAATCATGCGGGGCTTCGCTCGTGGCTCTCTCGATTCGCTTGATCACAGGCAGCATTGGAATTTCGGTGCTCTCGATGTCGTGTTGGTCCGAGAGAATCCTCGGGATTGGAAGGTCCCCGCGATACCAAAGTTGCTGAGGTAGTATTTCTGAAGATGTTGCATATTCCTGACCGCCGGATACTGGCCTTCTACCTGGGACTATCGCTCATGACCGCCGCGACCAGTTTCAACGGTCGGGTCTTGCCAGTCGCGGTCGCCGCACAAACCCATGAGGTCGCCTGGCAGCTGTTTCAGAGCCGCGGACTGTACCCAGAGTGGGCTCGGGACGACAGTCTTCACGCCGGGCTGTCGCGACGTCCCCTTGCGTTGGCACTGACAAGCGCCGTTCAGCACGCCGGCTTGAGCTGGGCGTACGCATTTTCGTTAGTGAGACTCGCGAGCGTCCTGCTGGCGTTTCTTGCTTTTCATTCCTACCTGCGTATCTGGTTCAAGGACGACCTCGCGATGTTGGGCACACTCTTCGTGGCCGCATCCATGGCACTCACATTCACCGGGACCGATCGCGAGACCCTGACAGACTTTCCGGAATTGCTGGTATTCACGCTGGGAATGGCGTGTCTCGTCCTTCGTCGGCCGGCCCTTTTTGGCCTGGTCGTCCTGGTCGGAACCATTAACAGGGAGTCCACGGCACTGCTGGTGATCGTCGCGGCCTTCGACTCCTTTCTCATATGGCGCGAAGGCAAGATCGACCTACGCTTCCTTGTCGCTGGTGCAATCGGCTGGCTCGTGCCGACGGCGGCGCTCCATGCCTGGCTGTCAGTTAGGCCCCCCAGCGAGGTGTACCTTTCGAGGTTTACCCTGCTCGAACGCAACCTGACCGGGCTGAAGCGCCTTCTCTCGCGCCCGCACCCTTACAACAACTTCCTGTTTCCTATTTACACCTTCGGGCTGTTCTGGCTGCTGCCCTTCCTGGGGCGCCGGAAGCTGCCAGTACCAATCCGCGCCGGGCTGTGGGTGCTTCCGCTGTTTGCCGTGATCATTCTCACGATCGGAGCGCTCAACGAGCCGCGCGAGCTGGCGCCGCTTTACCCGATCCTCGTGCCCGCATCGTTGATGGTGTTGTTCCCGAGGGAAAATGATTCGGCTGCGGACCCGAGCGAGGGCTGAACGCGTGCGACTCGCTGCGCCGCGATGATCGCGTACGTAAAGGCGTCGCGCGGACCGAAGGAGTAGTCCAGCACCCGGAAACCCTCCCTCTCGAAGAGCTCCGTCACATGCGTCCGTGACCGCACGTAGGTGATCTCGTCCGGGTGGAATTTTACGTTCTTCCTGCCCAGTACAGTGCGAAACACCCAGCCGAGCGCTTTGAAGAACAGCACGCTCAACCCGAACCGCGGCGGCCACAAAACGACGACGCGACCGTCTTTCTTCAAGACTCGGTGGAACTCGCCCAGGATGCGACGCGCCTCGTCCTCGGTGAAGTGCTCCATCACCCCGAGGTTGTAGACGCCGTCAACGCTTGCGTCCTCGAGCGGAATATCGAAGATGCTCCCGTGCAGCGTGCGGCAATGGTCTCGATTGAGCTTCCGGTACAGGCGCAGAGCGTTGACCGAGATGTCCATTCCGGTGATCGACACGTAACGCCGGATGTCAGCGTCGACCTGTCCGCTCCCGCAGCCGGCGTGCAGGACTTGCGCCCCGGCGGGCAGATACCGCTTGATGAACCGGTTCAGTGTCGGCCGGATGATCACCTTCCGGTAGAAGGACGCGACCGCGTCGAACAACAGGCCTCCGGTGTGGGTCTTCTGGCCGTCCCAGTACGCGTCCCAGCCCTGTTCGTCGACGAGCCGCGGGTCGATGACGGTGTCGGCGTCGTCCTCGCCGATGTCGAACTTCTCCGGGTTGAAAAATGCCTTGAAACACGTGACGACCAGCAGCTTGATGCTCGCGTGAATCTCCCGAAGGCCCATTTTTGAGCTGCCATAGGTCCGTTTCGGCAGCGGCACCGGTATTTCCGCGATGCGAAATCCGTTACGGTGCAGGACGTACAGGCTTTCGAAGAAGAACGAGTACCCTCCGGAGACCACTACGTCGAAAGCCCGCCGCGGGATCACGTCGAGGCGATAGCAGCGGAAGGCGTTTGTCGCGTCGTAGCGCATCCCCAGCAAGGTGCGCGTGAGCAGGTGCCCAATGTGCGTCAGCGCCTTCCGGGACGGGTTCCACCCTGCGAGGCTGTCCTTCTGCAGATACCTCGATCCGACGACCACGTCTGCCCCCCGCTCGGCCGACGCGAGCAACGCGGGGATGAAGCGCGGATCGTGTGTGAAGTCGCAATCCATCGTCACAAGCCGGTCATAACCGTGCGCATACGCCCACCGAATGCCCGCGACGTGGGCACTGCCGACGCCCAGCTTGCCTGCGCGGTGGATCACCTCAACGGAGTCGAACTCGGCGGCCAGCCGGTCCAGGATTTCCCCAGTGCCATCGGTGGAGTTGTCGTCGACAAACAGCAGGTGGACGTCGGACCCGAGGGCAAGCACCTCGCGGCATAGGCGCTCGACGTTGCCACTCTCGTTTAAGGTAGGGACGAGGACGAGAAACACCCTAACCGCCCACGATCTCGATTTCAGGCAGCGGAAAGATCATCTTCCCGCCGGCGGCGAGGAACTCGGCCTCGCGCACAATGATTCCATCCTTGAAGTGCCAGGGCAGGACGAGAAAGTAATCCGGCTTCATCGCCTTGGCTTCTGCTTCGGAGACGATGGGAATGCCCGATCCGGGCGTAAAGCAGCCGAACTTGTCAGGGTTGACCTCGGCAATGGCAGGAATGTCCTTTTCCGTGAAGCCGCAGAACTGAAGCAGCACGTTACCTTTGGTGGAAGCGCCATAACCGAGTACGCGTTTGCCGTCCGCATTGAGGGCGTGGATGAGGCTTTGCAGGTTCGCTCGGTGTTCGAAGACGCGCTCCTCGAACTGGCGGAAGGGCCGCGGCGTGTGCAGTCCCATGCGTTGTTCCTGGCCGAGCAGCCAGTCGATGACCGTCTGGTTGCTCTTCAGCGACGAAGCCGCGTGGGCTGCCGTCACCGCAAAGCTGCCGCCGTTCACGGCGTTCATCTGCACGTCCACTATCCGCAGCCCCTTCTGCTCGAGCATCCGCTTCACCGGTTCGAGGGCATAGTACTCGACGTGCTCGTGGCAGATGGTGTCGTAGGAGTTGGTGCGCAGCATGGCGGGCATGTAGCTCTGCTCGAAATGCCAAATACCGTCGTCCGCGAGCACTTCTGCGATCTGCTCCACGAAGTCGAGCGGCGACTCCAGGTCATAGAACATGGCGATGGACGTGACGATACGCGCGCGCCGGTCGGCCACCAGGCCGCGAAATGCGGTGGCCGAGAAAAAGTCCGGGATCAGTTCGATGCCCGCCTCGTAGAACTGCTTGAATTTCAGACCCGTCGGATCCATGCCAACGCGGCGCACGCCGATAGTGTCGTAGGCCTTCAGCAGCGTCGCGTCGTTGCTGCCGATGTCCACAACGATATCGCCCGCCTCGAGCGGTCGCAGGCGTTGCAGCGACCTGACCTTTGCGTGGAGGTGCCGCACCATCGACTGGTTAAGGCCGGAGCGATAGCCGTAGTTGAGTCCGTACATCTCCTGCGGGTCGTAGGAGTGCCTGAGCTGCAAGAGGCCGCTGTCGGGACACCAGACGAGCTCGAGTGGGCCCTCGGTGACGACCGCATCACGGGAGCGAGGAAAGACCCCAGTGAGTTTTTGGACGCCCAGGCTTAACACCGAAACAAGGTTCGGGCTTCCGTCGACACGACATTTCGTGATCGGCTGACTCATGGTGCGGATGATATGGAGGCGATCACTGACCGTTCCGAGAGAAAGCGCATCAACGCGTCTTCCCAGGATGGCATTGACACTCCGAGCCGGCCGACCTTGGCCTTGCTCAGCACCGAATAGGCGGGGCGCCTCAATGACCCGGGCGGACGAACCGTCTTGGCCGGGGCGAGGGGTGGGCGGACACCCGCAGCGTCGAAGAGGTGTCGGGCAAACTCGTACCACGAGCATTGGCCCTCAGAACTCAGATGGTAGAGCCCGAACTGCTCAGTCAACACAAGCTTACGCACGCTTTCCGCGAGATCTACGGTGTATGTCGGCGTGACGATCTGATCGTCCACCACCTGAATCGGAGCGCCAGCCGATGCCTTTTTCAACATATTCTCGACAAAGTTTCCGCCTTTGCCGCTGCTGCCGGCGATCCCGTAGAGGCCGCAGACTCTGAGGGTAAAGTAGCGGTCGGTCTGAGAGGCGATGAGGTGTTCGCCAGCCACCTTGGACACGCCATATACATTCAAGGGCGCGGGCCGGTCTGCTTCGTCGTACGGCGTTGTCTTCCCATCTCCGCCAAACGCGTAGTCGGTGCTGAAATGCACCAGGATGGCGCCTGCGCGATGACACGCCTGCGCCAGGCCCATCGCGGCGTTGGCGTTGACCTGAAAAGCCAGATCGGGCTTGGCTTCGCACGCCTCCACGTTATGAAATGCGGCGGTGCTGAGCACGAGGTCAGGAGAGAGATCGGCTAAGACCTCGTGAACTTTCTCCGTTGAGCAGACGTCGAGCTGAGCGCGAACCAGCGGGATAACGGTATCGCCGGCGGTGCGAAAGGTCTTATGCAGGTCGCTTCCGAGCTGCCCGTTGGCCCCAATCAGAACGACCTTCATCCGGCGGCGCCGGCGGGAACCTTGTCGCGCGCGGTAATCAGTTTCAAGGTCTCGATGTTGTAGTACTCGGGATTGTCCCAATCCCTGAAGCGATCGAGATTCGCAATCAGATTCTTCACGATCGCCTTCACGTCGTGGTTCGGATGAAAGCTCAGGACGTTCTTCGCCTTCTCGATGCTGACCTTGTAATTCCGGAAATCCTGCTTGTGGTGAATCGTCAGACGCACCGAAATGCCGAGCTCCTCTTCGACCGCCGCCTTCACCAGATCGCCAACCTCGCCCACCGTGTAGTTGCCCGAGGCGATGTTGAAAATGCCCGAGAGCTGATCGCCGGCCTCGATGGCACGGATATAGGCGCTCGCGGCGTCCTCGACGCTGAGGATCGGGCGCCAGATTGACGGGTTGTTGACGACAATCTCCCCGTCGCGCACGGCGGTCTTGACCATGGTGTTGATGATCAGATCCAGCCGCATGCGAGGGCTGTAGCCGCTGACCGTCCCCTTGCGTAACGAGAGGACGGAGAACGAGTCGTCCATCAGGTTCAGGACCGCCTGCTCTCCCTGCAATTTGGAGATGCCGTACGGATAGGGCGAGGAGACCGGACGAGTTTCGTCGAACAGCTCGTTGACCGTATAGCCGTACACCGAGCAGGAGCAGGCGTACACGTACCGCTTCACTCCGGCCTTCTTCGCCATGTAGGCCAGATGCGCCGGAGCGGCCGCATTGAAGATGAAGTTCTGACTGGGCGAAAACTCCGCCATGGGATCGTTGGACAACCCGGCAAGGAACACGACCTGCTGATAGGACTTCAAGTCCTGCTCAGTAATGCTGAAGATGTCTTTCTTGATGATTCCCGTTTGCGCGGGCAGATGATTACCGAACCAGAACAAGTCGAGTACGTCGACCTCATACCCGCGCTCGAGAAGCCTGGGAACCAAAGCCGACCCGACATACCCCGCACCGCCGGCAATGAGAATCTTCACAGCGCCTGCCTCCCCGCCTTCCCAGGCTGGCTTTCGGCATACGCGAAGCGATCCGATTCGGGGCTCGACAGCCAGGCCTCGAGGCTCCGCGCGTTGCGATCCCTGGAGGAAATCATGACATCGGAGATCGGCCACTCGATGGCGATGGCAGGATCGTCCCAACGAATTTCGGACTCGCCTTGTTTGTTGTAGATGCCTGTCATCTTGTACTGAATCTCCGCAAAGTCGGAAAGCACGCAAAAGCCCCGCGCAAAGCCCGCCGGAGCCCACACGGCTTTGTGGTTACTCTCCGACACCTCCAAGCCGAACCACTTCCCCAGCGTCGGTGAGCCCTTCCGAATGTCGACCGCGACTAAAAAGGCGGCCCCGCGGGTGACCCGCATCAACTTGCCCATCGGAGGGTCCCATTGAAAATGCAGTCCACGCAGGACACCGCGTACCGAACCGGAATGGCTATCCTGGACGAACTCGCAAGGCAGGCCGAGCGTCTTGAATTGATCCGCGCGAAAGACCTCCAAGAAGAATCCGCGGTCGTCCTGGAAGACCTCGGGGACCAGGACACAGACGTCACCCAGGTGCCGCGATTCGATCCGTAATTCCATGCCAGCTGACCGCTAGCTCAGTTCGCCGCACTCAAGCGCGCCTCTGGAACAGGCACGATGAATTGTCCCTGATAACCCGCCTCCCGGCAACGACGACGAATCTCCTTTTCGAAGTTCCACGCCAGCAGGAGGAGACAGTCAACCTTTGCGTACTTCAGAGCATCGATCCCGACGATCTCCATCCGTGCCCCAGGCGTCAACATACCCCACTTTTTCGGGTTGTCGTCGATCGCCTTCGGCACCTGGGCGGACGTAAGCTGGAAAAAATTCATCAGCGTATTGCCCTTGGCGCTTGCGCCGTAGGCCCACACGACCTGGCCCTCGGAGCAGAGCCGATCGACCATCTGCCGCAGTCCCGCCCGGTTTTCGAGCACGCGACGGGCAAACTCCTGATACACGCTGGGATCCTTGATCCCGAACGCTTTCTCGCGCTCCAGGGCATCCTTCAACCGAGAGGTCACCGCCCGTTCGCCCGCCCTCGCCGTATACGAACGGATGGTCCCGCCGTGGATCTCTGGAAAATGGTGGACGTCGTAGAGCTCCAATCCGTGCGACTGCATCAGCCGGGAGAGCGGGGTCAGTCCGATGTAGGAAAGATGTTCGTGATAGGCGGTGTCGAACTCCGATTTCTCGATGAAGTCGACGAGGTAGGGGCACTCGATCGCGAAGATGCCCCCAGGCGCGAGAGCCACTTCGATGCCCCGCACGAAATCGACCATGTCGTCGGCATGTGCGAAGACATTCGCAGCAGTGATCACCTGCGGGCGCCCGATCTCCTTCACGACTCGGGATGCGACGGACGCGGACCAATAGTCACACCACGTCGTGAGTCCCTTTGCGTTGGCCTCTTCGGCCAGATTTCTTGCCGGGTCGATCCCGATGACCTTCAAGCCGAGCGCTTTGAAGGCGGCGAGCAGCGTGCCGTCATTCGACGCGATATCGAGCGCCACGTCCCCCGGATTCGCGTCGGCCGCCTTCGTCGCAGTGGCGGCGAAGCCGGCCAGGTGCTCTCGCAGTGTAAGCGTCGTCGAACTCACGTACAGGTAGTTCCTGAACATGCGGTCTGGATCGACGACTTTGGTCAACTGTGAGAGACCACACTCCAGGCACAGCTGGATGCAGAGTTCTTCGACGAACTCCTCCTGCCCTGCTGACACCGCATCGAGGTACGAGTTCGCCAGCGGCGTTCGTCCCATGTCGAGATAGCGCTGAAGGTTCGCAGACCCACATGCGCGGCACTGCGTGATGGTGCGAGAATTCGAAGACGTTTCCATGAAGAGTGGATCCGATGCTGCTGTTACGTGAAGAGCGAGGAAAAGAGCTGGTCCCAACGCTCGAGGACACGGTCTTCTCCATGTTCTGACAATGCGTAGGCGCGTCCTCGCCTCCCCGCGTCGGCGCGAGCCTCGTGGCTCCCAATCGCGGCACGCAACCCCCGCTCCCAGTCGGTAGATGTCGCGCACGCCATGTCGAGCCCGCACGCCTTCATTGCGCGCATGTACGCAGGCGTCGCAGACACGAGCGCCGGGAGTCCGAGGCGCCAGAACAGCAGGAGCTTCGTTTCAGGCTTGCCCTGCGCCATTGCATCTCCGTGGATGATCGGGATCATCGCCAGATCACACGCGGCCATGATGCCCGGCGCGGTCGCCTGGTTCCATTCGTACAGGCACACGCGATCGAAGAACCGCCGGGCGTATGCCAGCGTCGATCGCCGGCCGAGCAACCCCTTCATCGGCCGGTATTCGAGATTGGTGACGAGATGCAGCGTCATCGGATGATCCCGCGAGACTGAACTCAACACATCCTCGACAACACTGAACCCCGCGATGTTCTCCGGAAGCCCTTCCCAGACCAGATTGAACTCATTCCCGGCCGTGTAATCCGTCTTGACCGCCTGCAACATGGCATGGCAATCCTGGATCATGTGGATATTGCCGCACAGAGGCCGGATCTGAGCCTGCTGTTCCTCGGTGCTGCAGATGACCGCGTCGGCCCGGCGGCACATGTCCTCCAGCGCCTTCCAGTAATCCAGTCGAAGGCGGCTGTTCTCGCCCTTGATGAACTTGGCCAGACCCCTCATCCGACCCTTTAGGTCGGAACGCGGAATGGATAAATAGGAATCGATGAAGTCAAAAACGACCTTCGCGCCGTTTCGCTGGTATTGGCTCCAGACGCTCACGTCGGCGTTCTGGGTCAAGACGACGACGTCGTACGACTCCTTGGGGGAGGCCACTTCGAAACGCAAGCCACGGGCACGCGCGTAGTGCCAAAAACGACGCCGGTCTCCCGACGCCTCGAAGTTTGCGCTGATGGGCACGTACCCAATCCGACACCCCTTGATGTCCATCAGGCGGGAATCACCCGGGGAACCGGGATGGGCACGATGAAGCGTCCGCCGCCGTCGATGTAGTCACGCTGCTGGAGCAGGATCTCGTCGGTGAAATTCCACGCCAGAATCACCGCATAGTCGGGGCGATCCTCGACCAATCGCTCGACCGGCAGCACCGGCAGATGGATGCCAGGCGAAAACGTCCCCTGCTTGAGCGGACTCTTGTCGACGAGATAGGCCACCAGGTCTGGCCCGATCCCCATGAAATTGAGCAGCGTGTTGCCCTTGGCCGAGCTTCCGTAGGCGACGATGCTCTTTCCCTCATTGCGCAGCCGCCTCAACAGCGACAGAAGAGACGTGCGGAGATCGTAGACGCGTGCGGCGAACGCTCTGTATGTCTCGAGCTCGCACAGCCCCGCGCGGCGCTCCTCATCCCGAAAGCGCGCGGGCGCCTCGGTCATTGAGTGCCCGCTCCCGAGCCGCTTGACGAAGACGCGCAGCGAGCCGCCGTGCACCGACTGATGCTCGACGTCGAAGATTTCCATGCCGTGGCGTTCGAACAGCTTCGAGAGGGCCGTCACCGAGAAATACGACAGGTGCTCGTGGTAGACGGAGTCGAATTCCAGCCGGTCGAGCATGTCGCGAACGTACGAATTCTCGAAGACGAAGACCCCTTCAGGGGCAAGCACGCGAAGCACCCCTCTTACGAAGTCATTCATGTCGTCGACGTGCGCGAAGACGTTATTGGCGAGCACGCACGCGGCTGCGCCGTGCTCGTTCCTCAGCCGGTCGCCGAGACGTTCGCCGAAGAACTCGTTGATGGTGTCGATGCCGCGATCTCGAGCGACCTTCGCGATGTTGGTGGCCGGTTCGACGCCCAGCAGCCGCAGGCCTCGCCCCTGGAAGTTACTCAGAAAGGTGCCGTCGTTCGACGCGACCTCCACCACCAGGTCGTTATTGCTGAATCCGAAGCGTGCCGAGACCGAGGTCGCGAACGCCGCAAAATGTGCGCGCATCGTCTCCGATGTGCCCGACACGTAGATATAGTCCCGAAACAGGATCTCGGGGTCGACGACTTCAACCAACTGCACCAGCGAGCAATCGGCACAAAAGAAGACGTCGAGACGGAACCTGGGCTCGGGCTCGTCGAGCTGGTCCTTCCGAAGAAACCGATTTGCCAGTGGAGTGAACCCAAGATCGAGGAAGGGCGAGAGCCGGCGGCTCCCGCAGATCCGGCATGCGTCACGTCGCGCCATGCCCACCGTTCACGGTCGCGACATCCATCTTGAGCAGTCGGGATGATGATACGTTTGAGAGATGACGAACGCGACGCCCCACCACGTTGGTGGTGCAGTCAGGCACGAAAAGTCTCCAGCACTCTTTCGTCCATGAATGGGGTTATCTCATACGTGAAAAGACGCGGCTCTGACTCGGTTGTATCGGGTCAGCAGCGACCATCGCCAAGCAGCGAGGCGCATGCGGCTTCCGCGGCCACGGCATCAAAAGCGCCCGCGCTGTTCGCCCGAACCAGCAGTACGCGAGGTCCATTCGTCCCGTATGGATAGAACGTCGAGTCCCACCGGGCCTTGTCCGGTTCGAAGATGAGCGCCGACTTGCCCATGGCGCAGGCCAGAACGTAAAGGGCAGAACAGCAACCCACGAAGAACTGCGCCGTGGCGACACGCTCGGCTGACTCGACCCAATTGGCCGGCCTCACCGCGTCGAAGCACCAGAATTGCTCCCACACGTCGCCATTGGGAATTGCTGGCATGATGGGAACAAAGGCGACGTGCGGGAATCGCTCCTTCAAGAACTCCGTGAATTCAACCTTCAGCGACGCGTGACTCGGCGACCATCCGACCGCCACCGCGGAGCTGTGATAGCCGCTCGATGGGCTGCCGGTGCTGACCCAGGGTCGATCGAGATCGAGCGGACACATCCGCACTCCCGCCGTGGTCTTTCCAAGCTCGCCGTAGATGAATTCGGGCAAGGGCTTGTCCGGCACCGACCGATAGCCAAGGTGAAACACGTGATCGTAGGATGGCAACTCCCGAGGCAGATAGTGCAAGCCCTCGTCGAATGGACTCCAGGGTGAGCACCCGCTCCGGTGATGCTCCCAAGAGGGCCACGAGATGACCTCTCGTATGTACGGTTGAAGCCTCAGCAGGTCGCGGTGATGTCCATAGTCGACGGACACAAGGAAATCGACTGGGACTCCGAACGTTTCACTAACAGCCCGCACCGTTGGCAGGCTCCAGAGGATGTCGCCGTACTTACCGGGCATCGTGCAGACGACTCGCACAAACACACCTCGCCTTGGGAGCAGTGAACCCGCAGGAAAGGATCAGAGATAGTGGGGTTCAGGAATGGGATGCAGAAACTGCACCCCGCGCTGGCGTAAGGCCTGTTCCTGCTCCAGGATCTCGCGGGCGAAGTTCCAGGCGAACAGCAGTACAACGTCGACCGGGTCGGCGCGCATCCGTTCCGGGCTCACAATCGGAATGTGCGAGCCAGGAGCGAGCGTCCCGATTTTCATCGTGCTCTTGTCAGCTATGTACGTCACCAGTTGTTCGTCCAGCTCGCAGAACTGGATCATCGACTGGCCCTTGCCCGACGCGCCATAGCCCACGACCATCTTCCCCGCCGCCCGATGCGACAACAGCTCCGCACGCAGCAGTCGTTTCTGGGTCTCAGCTCGCTCACCGAATCGTTTCCAGGCGGCGCGGTCGAGGATGCCGGCGGCCTGCTCCTGCGCAAGCGCCTGCGCCACTGCCGCCGCCGGCTGGCGGCCATCCCCAGAGTGGGCGACGTACGCGCGCACGCTGCCGCCGTGAATCCACGGATGCTCGACGTCGAAGACGGCCAGGTCGTGCATGGCGAACAGCCGGATGATGCTGTCCAGGCTGTGGTAACCGATGTGCTCGTGAAAGACCTGGTCGTACTGCAGCTCGAGGTACGTGTTCAAGAGGTGGGGCACTTCGATGACCGCGATTCCCTCGGTGGCGAGCAGCGACCTGATGCCGGCGACCAACCCGTGTAAATCCGCCACGTGGGCCAGCACATTGCGAGCGATGACGATGTCTCGCTGCCCGTGCTCGGCGACGAGGTCGCGGGCGACGCGTTCACAGAAGAAATCCACCACGGTCGGGATGCCGGTCTCGTTCGCTTTCTTCGCGATATTGCGGGCGGGATCGACGCCAACGACGTCACAGCCGCGTGACTTGAACTCCTTGAGCATGGTGCCGTCGTTGCTGGCAATCTCGACGATCGTGGGATGTTGCGAATTCCCCACGCGGTCGAGGACCGCGCCGGCGAATTCGTGGCAGTAACGCTGGATCGATGCTGGGATCCCCGTCTCCCACACGTACTCCGAGAACAAGAGCTTCGGGTCCAGCACCTCTTTGATCTGAAGGTGCAGGCACTTCTGACACAGCACGAGGGTGAGGGGGTAACGCTGCTCCTGCGGGATAGCCGCCGCGGACGTAAGAAACGCATCGGCGAGCGCGACGCGGCCGAAATCGAGCACGAGGTCGTAATCGGACGAACGGCAAATCCGGCAGGCATAGGAAGTCATATCGACACTTCCCTGTTGAGCCGCTCCTCGAACGCACCAAGCTGATTGAGCGAATATTCGCGCATGGAGCCGTCCCGGGTGGCGTGCTGGTGTTTGTACCACTCGGCCGTCAGCCGCATCGTCTCATCGAAATCGAGGACGGACCGCCATCCCAGGTAACGCCTGGCCTTGGTGCAATCGAGCTGAAGCAACATGCTTTCGTGGAAAGGCGTCGTGGGCACACGTTCGATGGAGCCCTCGCCCCAGGCATCGATGACCGCTTGCGCGCCCCGTTCCACCGTGTTCGTGTTGTCGACCGCTGGTCCGAAGTTCCAGGCGCCCTGAAACCCCTTCCCTTCTTCGAGCAGTCGCTTGCCGAGCAGGAGATATCCCGCGAGGGGTTCAAGGACGAACTGCCACGGACGCGTGGCCTGCGGGCTGCGCAGGGTGATCGGGGCCTTGGCGCGCAGGCTCCGAATGCAATCCGGAATCAGTCGAAGCTCAGACCAATCGCCGCCTCCCACGACATTGCCCGCACGCACGCTCGCGACGTTCGGGGAGCCGTCTTGACCAAAATAGCTGTGGGTGAATGCCGAGATGGCGACCTCTGCCCCCGCCTTGCTGGCGCTATAGGGGTCGGTACCGCCGAGGCGATCGTGCTCACGATAACCCCAGACCTGCTCGACGTTTTCGTAGCATTTGTCAGAAGTGATCATCACCGCGGCCCTGACGCCGGGCTGCGAGCGCACGCATTCCAGGATGTTCGCGCTGCCCATGATGTTGGTCTCGAGGGTCGCGATCGGATCCCGGTACGCAATGCCGACGATGGCCTGCGCTGCGAGGTGAAACACGATTTCCGGTTTGGTCTCGTCGAAGACCTTTCGCAACGCCGCCAGGTTTCGCACGTCACAAAAGTGGTCGTCTGAAGACGCCAGTTCCGCCGCGCTGAACATCGAGAGCGGCGAAACGGGAGGGAGCGCAAGTCCGATCGGCGTCGCGCCCATCTTTCGCAGCCAGAGCGCCATCCACGAGCCCTTGAGCCCGGTGTGCCCAGTGACGAGGACGCGACGGCCGCGATAGAACGACGCAAGTGCCTGGGCCAACCCAGTCACGCGGTATCCCTCCCGTCGTCCGGCAGCGGCAGACTCCTCTGGGGCGTCAAAACGTATGAGATCCTATGGCTCGGCAAGCTACCGCCCTCTCGCTCACAGCGCATGCGCTCAGAGCGAGGCGGAAAGAGAGGTTCGAAATGTGACGGAGCTCGCTGGAAGCAGGGAGGGCGGCCCTGCAAAGGCGGAACCCTCCCACCACCGTTCACAAAGTGAACGCCATGATTGCTCAGCTCGGTTGGGCTGTCAAGCGCCCGTACTCACGCCGCTTGCAGGAGATCTGGGCACTCGCACCTGGGTGGTCAGCAGGTCGAAATACAGAGCATTTATCCGCTCGACCATCCCGTCCGCGCTGAAGTGCTCTGCGGCAAACGCACGGCCGGCCTCGCCGAACGAGCGGCGACGATCAGGGTCGCGGAGCAACTCCACGGTTCGCTCTGCAACGTGATTCACATCGAGAGCCGGCAGCAGGTATCCGGACACGCCGTCTCGGATGACTTCAGGCGCGCCGTCGAGATCGAACGTGACGACGGGTTTTCCCACCGCGCCGGCCTGTGGCAGAACACGAGCGATGCCCTCTCGGAGAGAGGTATGGACCACGACATCCATGGCCTGGATGTATTCGGGCACTGTTTCGGGAGGCACCCGGCCGACCATGACAACCCGATCGCCTATGCCGAGCTTGATGGCATCGGCCCGGAGCTGATCGCGCAGCGGACCATCGCCGACGAGCAGAAAGTAGACGTCCGGCATCTGGCGGGCGATTTCGGCTGCAACCTCCAGGAATTGCTCATGCCCTTTCAGCGGAAACAGCCGCGCGATCTTGCCAACCACGGGGGCGTCGCGGGGGATCCCCGCGCGCTGCTTCGCGTCTTCCACCGTCAGCCGGTCGCGAACGGAAAGAAAACGATCGAGATCAATCCCGCTGAAAATCGTGACGTGCTGATCGGCCGTGCCGATACCGCGCGCCAGCGCCGACGCGCCGACGAGCGAGCTCACACTGACGATGCGGGCCGTGAGCGGCGCGCACAGGCGCTCCAACGCGACGTACAGCCAGTTCTTCCAGGCAGATTGAAACTCGTGAAATGCCAGGCCATGCTGCGTGTGCACGACGACGCGAATGCCGGCCGCTCGCGCCGCGAGGCGGCCAATGATGCCCGCCTTGGACGAGTGCGTGTGCACGACCGCGTACGACCCGCGCTTGAGGAAACGATAGACGTCGAACACCGCTTTGATGTCGGTCAGCGGACGAATCTCCCTGAGTAGAGACGGCAGTACGACTGTCTTGAGTCCGGCACGATTGACCTCGCTGAACATGTTTCCTTCGCCTGCTTCATCAATCCCGCATAGGAGCGTCACGTCGAAACGCGGATCATGATGCTGGCCGATCGCCGTAGAGATCGTGTTCTCCTGAGCGCCGCCGAGAATCAGGCGGGTGATGATGTGTACGACGCGGATTGGCGCACTCGCCTCCATCTGTGACACGACCACTGGCGGTCTAGAGGCCGGCGACCATTCGGCCATCGCCGGAGACTCCCATCGGATCGCGCGCCCTGGAGCGACAGCCCGATCGCGGCGCGCGTCGGTGAACTGCACCAGGCGCGCCTCGCCTGACGCCGTCGAGGCCATCGCCCCGCCCGCCATGGCCTCTGTCGCAGGAATGTCACTCCAGTCGATCGTCACCCGGCGCAGGGTCACTCCGTGTTTTTGACACAACCACGCCAGACCGTGGGTTCCCAGTTCGTCAGATGTCACCGCGACCGCATCAATCTCGCCGGCCATGATCATTCCAATCAGATGGTCGTAGCCTCCGATGACCGGATATCCGTGTACGCGGACGTTCCATTTCCTGGCGTCATCGTCGATGAAACCAACGATTCGGTAGGCGTTTGCTGAGTCGTGGAGGAGATGCCGCACAGCGATGGAACCAGCGTCGCCGGCTCCGTAGATGACCAGACGGCGTCCGGCGTGGCGCTGCCGCTGCCCGAATTCGCTGACGACCCGGAACGACGCGCGCGAACCGACGAGGAGTGCAAGCAGCAGCAATCCGTAGATGACAAAGACAGACTGGGAATAGCCGTTGAATCGGTGCAGGTAGAGAACCGCCGCCAGAGACGTCAAGACTCCGACGAAGACGCCTTTCACGAAAATCAGACCGTCGTTGAGACTGAAGTATCGCCACATTCCCCGGTAGGCGCCCACGGCGAAGAGCGCGATGGTCTGCGTGCCCACGACGATGGGCAACGACTGAATGAAATAGGGAAAGTTGGCCGCGAAGAGGTCTGCGTCCTCGAATCGCAGACGATACGCTCCGTAATACGCTGCTGAAACCAGTAACAAGTCAAGGACAACTTCAGCGAGCCTACGCCGATAGCCCGACGCCACACCGAGCGGAGTAACTCTTCCGGGCAATCGGTCTGGGTCCACATTTTCATGGACTTGTACACGCGCGAGGTAGACGGCGAACAAAGCCAGTCCGATGATGAACATCACGGCGACAAGCCCGGTGAGTCCTCGATAGCCACGATCCGCCAGAACCCCAATGAGGCCGCTGGCCCCGGCGAGGAGCCACAACAACCCGACCGCCGCCCGTTCAGACAATCCAATCGCGACAAGCCGGTGAGACGAATGCTCGTGACCAACCCCGGCGGAGGCACCCGGCAGCAGGCGGGACATCGTGCCCAGCGCGAAATCGACGATCGGAATCAGGAGCAGCAGTGCCGGAACAGCGATAATCGACACGAGATCGCTGCCTCTGCCTGGCGCGAACTGCAGCGTCATGGCGGCCATGTTCAGCCCGATAACGAGGCTGCCGCTGTCGCCCATCGCCACCGACGCGGGGTGCATGTTGTAGATGAGGAACCCTGCAACGGCTCCGAGCAAGATAGCCAGATACTGCGTCTGGACCAGCAGCGGCCCGTCCAACGGCACCGGCATCACGGTCAACAGGAAAGCGGTGCCGGCGATGAGGGCGATCCCTCCGCACAGCCCGTCCATGTTGTCGAGCAGGTTGAACGCGCTGGTAATGCCGACGATCCAGAACAAGGTCACGATGCTGTCAAGCGTGAGCGACTCGGACCAGTGCAGCCGGTAACCGAAGAACAGAAACACCGATGCAATGGCGATGACCGCGACAAGCTTGGTCGACGGCTTCAACGCGAACAGGTCGCTGGCCGTGCCCACGAGGAACAGCGCGGCACTGCACAGGAAGAGAACAGGGATTGCCTGGAACGCACCAATGGCGGTGGCACAGCCAAACAGCGTGAGAGCGATGGCGACGCCCCCGAAAGCTGCCTTCCCCCGTGTCGGTGGCGGGTGATCGTTGAACCTGATCGCGTAGCCCAACCGGAACCCGACAGTCCGGCAGACCGGCACCATCGCGGCCGACACGAGGAACGCCAGGACGAAAGGGAGAGCTAGGATCAACGCGTGCTTATTGTGATTGCGAAGGCGCTATCTTACTGGAACGAGAGGAGTTCTGCAAATCTTGTCCCACCAGCGGAGCGCGACTTCCTCTCCGGGTGCAATTCACGCGTTGTGGGAACGGTCGCGACATCGTCACGTTATCCTGTCACTGTGCCACGGCCTTCGGATTTCCTCAGCTCACTTCGACCTCCACTCGGGGAATTCGAACGGCGCCTGATCATCTTGGCGTCCCTGGTATTTGGCTGTCATCTGATGGTCGCGCTTGCGCTGATTCCGCCGTGGCAGCAACCTGATGAGCCCACTCACGCTGCTGTCGTCGAACGACAAAAAAACCGGTTCTCGTTGCACGACGGCTCTCGCCAGCCTGGCCGCGAACGCGAGATTCTGTCCTCGATGACCCGCTATCGCTGGTGGGAACATCGCGCAATCGGCTTCCCGATCCCGAGGGATATGCCCGACAACTTCGAAAATAGAGTTGGCGTGCCTTCGGAGGGCAGTGCGAGGCCAGGCGTTTACTCCCTGGCGGCTGGCCGGTTTCTTGGCTGGTTTCCACAAATGTCCGTATTGGAAGATCTCTACCTGCTGCGAGCGGTGTCCGCTGTCCTCGGACTGGTTACGTTCTGGATGGCGTGGCTTGGCGCACGCGAGTGTCTTGGCGCACTCGGAAGTGCGACGGTCTCCGGACTTCTCGCGTTACACCCGCAGTTCGCTATCCTCTCGACCGCTGCGACACCCGATGTGATAGCGAACGCGTTAGGAGCATTCCTGTGGTGGCAGACGGCAGTCGCTGTGAAGCGGAGGCACCTCGCCCTGCCGCTCATTTCCGTATGGGTCGCCGCAATCGGGGCAGCGGCGGCCGATCGGATGGGGGTGCCCCTTCTTGCTGTCGCGCTCGTCGTGTCGATCGTCATCGTCTCTCTGAAGGTGCGCTTTCGGCCTCGCAGAGCGGGTATCATCGTCCCCGCTGCGGTCCTCTTAGGCCTCCTCGTTGTCGGGTTCGCGACGTGGACGCTCGAGGGGTTCGGAGAGGCATACCAGTGGAGCCGCGTCTTTTCCGGGACGCTTGCGCCGGTTCCCGGGGCGATGACGTGGAGCTCCTTTACGCGCTTCACGTCGATGCTCCATCAGAGTTGGTGGTTCTCGCTCGGCTGGAGACCCTATCTCCCCCCGTTCTGGTGGACGATGCTCGCCGCCATCCTGACAGCCGCCGCCGCGATCGGGATAGGCCGACGACTCTTCAGAGACACGAAACTCGACGCCGAAACCCGCACGCTCGTGGCCCTCGCGATCGTCGCCATTGCCATCCAGGCGTGTGCCGTGTACTGGACGTACTTCAGGCTCGGCAACGGGGCTCAGGGAAGATATCTCTTCCCCTTCATCGTTCCGTCACTGGTGCTCCTCTGGACCGGCGTCGAAGCGTGGGTGCCTCGTTCACAGCGCGCGTACGCCGCGGGCGCGCTCGTACTGCTGTTCGCTCTGCTCGATGCGGTGGCTTGGAGTTGGGTGGCGATCCCAGCCTACTACGCGAGCTTCTGACTCCGGCAGCAGCCTACGCGACTGGCTGGCTGACTGACATGAACGAACGCGCGGTCCCGACGATATCTTCGTCGTACGGCGCGTAGATTCTGCCTGTCGACGCCTGCTGTCCGATGAGCGCCGGCTTCATTGGAAAATTCGCCAGCTCGAGATCACGAAGCCGGTTGAAATAGACGTGCTCGATAAACACGCCGATTGGGTCGTCGACGTCCTTGTAGGCGCGCACAAGCCTGTCCTCAAACAGCTCCAGGCTGCACTTGAAGAATGACGTAACAATCTTGCAGGGCCGCGGCCTTGCGTCCTTAGGGCGCTTCTGTTGAAACGCGTCCGGACTCTCGGTGGCCTCGCTCACGGCATCGAAGTTGTCGACAAATAGACGACCGGTAACCTTGTAAAACGATGGAGCAGCTCTCAGCAGCACACTGTTGTTCCAGACGTGTTCGAGGATCTCGCCCTCTCCAAAGCCCTTTCCGAGGCGCGCCGAGTCCTTGTTCCCATCGAAGATCAAGACTTCGACCTGCTTACCCGCTGATTCCAGGTGGCGGATGATCCGTGAAAAGTCGAACGGCGTGTTGCTGTTCTCGGCGAAAACGATCCGCCCCACGCGCGCCGCCCGCGCCCATGACACGAGGGCGCACAGGTACTGAAGCACGCGCTCGTGCTCGTCGCGTACGACCAGACCGGGCGTGTCCGCCGGCTTGAAGGTCGCCGTCATCACGAGCGTCTCATCGCGCATAAGATTTGAATCTAGTATAAGCAGGTCTTGTCGATGAGATCTGCACTGGCGCGCATCAATATTCTCCGCCCATTCCTCACTCCGTTTCTCTGGAGCGCCTACATCGTCATCCCGGCTGCAGGTTGGGGCTGGCTGAATGGGCCGCCCCTCGGCCATTGGGAAGCCGCCGCTCTTGCGCTCGTCTGGTGGGCGTGGGCCGCCGAGCGGCATCTGCCGGGACTACGGATTCTCACTATCCTCGTCGTCGCGAAACTCGCCCTCGGCGGCGTGTTTGTCGACCGCGGTCTCGCGGCGCAGTACTACGCGAACGACACGTGGACGCCGCCGGTTGAACGGAGCGCCGAACTCCGCGAACCTGGCGTGACTCGCCATGAGGAACGGTTGGCGTACGGCGCTGCCGGCCAGCCGGATCTTCCGCTGCACTTCTTCAACGACCTGCGGTTCAACTTTATCGAGCCCGGTGATCCAAAAGAAGATCGTCTGGCCTATTCGGCCGAGTGGCGCGGATTTCTGCGTCACGACGACAACTCGTCGCCCGTGACGTTCTACCTCGAGACCGCAACGGGTGTCTCCGGCCAGCTCTCAATTGATGACCGGTCAGTCATCGTCCTCGACAGCGCCACGCCGCGATCTGGCTCAATCACGCTCCAGAGCGGATGGCACGCCGTCAGAGTCAGGGTCAAGGCCCCGTACGGGTCAGGCCGTCGGGTTGAAGCGGGCGAAATGGTGGACGGCACGAAGCGTCCATTCGACCGCGGCCGCATTCTTCTCCGACCCGTCGGATCTGCACGACTCGTGATTGACGCCACGCTCCGCTGGGTTACGCGGATTGTGGATGCCATCATGCTTTTCTGGCTGGCGCTCCTCGTCGTGATGCGCGCGCGTCACGCGTGGCGCCACGCCCGCATCGGTCGTCTGCTGTTCCTCGTTGCGATCATCGAGGCCCTGGCCTTTGCGTGGGGATACGCCGGCCGCATGGTGGTGATGCTGGGCGGGGACGACTGGCTCATGTATGAATCCTATGCCCGCTCGATTGCGCTTGGGGATGTCATCGGCGCTGGGCAAAAGGGGGTCTTTCACACCCAACCGCTCTATCCGTACTTTCTTGCGCTGATCCACCTCGGTTTCGGCGACGGTCTGTTCGGCATTGTGCTGGTGCAGCGCCTGCTCCTCGCCGCGACAGTTGGCTGGGTCGCAGGGATGACGAAGCGGCTGTTCGGGCCGCGCGCCGGTTGGATCGCCCTCGTCGGCGGCGGCGCGTTCCTCTACATCAAGATCGGCCGATGGACGAACGTGCTGCTGACCGAACAGGTGTTCCTGCCGCTTCTCGCGGGATGGATCGCGATGTTGGTGAAGATCGCCGTGGACGGGGGATCCGCGTCGCGGGCAGCGGCCGCTGGGGTACTGGGCGGCGTCACCACGCTTATTCGATCGACACTGCTCATGGGGTGGCCGCCCGTTCTCCTCCTCTGGTTCGCTTCGCTCCGCGCTCACCGCGGTCGCATGCTCGTCGCTCTCCTGGTCGCAATGCTGGCGGTCTTCAGCCTGACGCCTTTGCGCAACTGGATCGTCGCCAATCAGTTCGTCATGGGACCGACCAACTTTGGCGTCACGCTGTACATGGGCAATGAACCGAGCCATCCACTGAATCCCGCGCCCCTCGAGAGGACGATGGTCTACGACCGCCTCGAGTTGCAGGGATACGTCCGCTCGGTGATTGAATTCGCGATACAAGCGCCAGGAGATTTCGCGCTGGGACTTTGGAAGAAGGCGTTGTACACCGTGGGGTTCTTCGGCCGGAGCCGGCTGCCAGGCGGAATCGGCACCTCATGGCTGTATGTGGGAATGTGGGCGTTCGCGGTGGCCGGCGCCATTCGCATCCAGCGGGGATCACTGCCGGCTTCGAGTGCGGCCGTGTGGATACCGGCTGCCGCAGCCCTGAGCCATTTCGCGGTGATGGTCCTGATCCTTCCATTCGGCTACACCGACCGCTACATTCTCCCGCTCTATCCCCTCCTGATCCCGTACGCCGCGTTCGGCATAGAGCCGCTGCCAGCCGTGATCCGCCGCCTCGACAACCGAGCGCGGCCCGCTCTCTGGCGAGCGTGGCGTGGAACCGCGCCGTATTTGTACGCCGCACAACGGATCGCACGACAGTTCGCCATGCGGGTGGTCGCGCCGGTACTGCGCGAACCGCTCTACTGGTTGTCTCTGGTTTACTGCACAGCGGTTGTCGGACAACTGGATTGGCGCCCCGAAGATGGAGACGCCGTGAGTCTGCTGACGGGAACGCTGTTGCCCGTCGCAGCGCTCGCGATTGCGTGGCTGACACGCCGCGAGTCGGTGCGCCGGGTGGTCGCGGGAGCGCTTCTGGCCGCCGGACTCGTGTACATCGGCCAACGGGGGAGCCTCTCGCCCAATGCCACTCACGATCCGCTTTTCTGGGGCATCATCGCTGTTGTCAGTCTCGCAGCGTCCGCACTCACCCATCGATCGCGATCGGCCGCGTTCGTGGCGTCCGCCGTTGCTGGAGCGTCCACGATGGTGTCGCTTCTCCTCCCTGCATTTCCCGACTTCGCCTCGACTTTTCCCAAACTGAATTCCCACGCCATCGGCGTGTCGTTCGGCGCGCTGTCAGGCCAGCTAGGCATTGTGGCCGCAGGGGTTCTCGTGGCCTTGTGGCTTCACGCGATTGCGAAGGCCGGCACGCGCGGGTGGCAAGGTTCAATAATTCGCACGACCGTGGGCGGTGCGCTCGCCACCGCGCTGATTCTCGTGCTCGCTGGCGCCGTGACGAGGTTCCGAATCGAGCCTGGTTGGTTTGCCGTGCTGGGCATCCTGATCGGCCTCGCAGAAACGAAGCCCGCGAGAGACGGAGACCGGCGACTTCCGCATACACTATGATGCCGGCCTCGACCGAGCGCGGAGCCTTCACCATGACCCAGCATCGCAAGTTCTTGATCGGCGGCGTCGCCCTCCTGCTGCTCGCGGGCGTTCTTTTTGGAACGCTTCGGCTCGTGTACGGCGGACGCGCCGCCTACGTCAACGTGCGGTGGGCGCCCTCGGTGGACGAGGCGGCGCGTGAACGGCTCGAGCGGGAGCTTGGCCTGAAGGCCGTGGAGTTCCGCCAGCAGCGGACCTGGCTGTATTTCCTGGCGGACGTGTCCACGAGCAACATCCAGCAGATCGTGAAAGATCCCGCCGTCGAAGACACGCACCACATCGACCGGAAGACCTTCCAGATCGATGCGAACGCAGACCGCGCCGGATACGGTCAGGACAGCTCGGGATGGATCGCCGACATGATGGAGTTTGGCGTCCGCGCGTCGGTGTTCGGTGGTATCGCCGCGCTGGGATATGGGGCCTATGAGGCGTGGCGCAGGCGACGCACGGGCACCACCACGACCGCCGTCGCATGAGCGATTCGAGCGAGGCCGCCACCACTGGCGGCCGGCCGATCGACGGTGCGTTCGCCGTCATCATGCTCGCGGCGCTGTTGTTGCGCCTCGCATTCGCGGCTACCGCTCCCTACATCCACGACGAAGACAACACGTCCATCCCGCTGTCGAACAGCATCTCGTTCGCCCCCGACAACCTGCACCTGCCGCTTCGCGGGGAGAACCATGGCGCGCTGCCGGCGTACCTGGTGAAAGCCAGCAGCACGCTCTTCGGCACCAGCCCGCTCGGCTATCGCGCGATTCATGTCCTCGTGGCACTCGGCACGATCGTGCTGGTGTACCTGGTGGCCCACCAGTGGTACGGACTCGTCGCCGCGCGATGGGCGGGGGCCCTGATGGCGTTCAACGAGTACCACCTGGCCAACGCATCCCGCGCGACGGCCCACGGGCCGTACCTGTTCTTCATGGCCGCCGCCGCCTATGCCTTCAGCCGGTTTCTCGCCTCACAGCGCGCGGTGTACCTGTACGCCGCCGGCCTGGCGACGGGACTCGCCTTCTACTGCAAGGAACACGCGGTGCTGCTGCTGCCGGTCTTCGGACTCATGCTCCTGCGCGCCAACTACCGGCGGTGGCTGTGGTCGCCCCACGCGTACCTCGCCGTCGTGCTGTTCGTGCTGATCATCGCACCCGATATCCTCTGGAACCTGAGGGCGGATCCGGACACGGTGCGCGTCAGCTACAGCGGCGCCTCGCTCGGACAAGCCACCTACGGCGCGCACCTGAAGCGGATCGGCGGTCTTGGTTTTTCACCGTACCCGCTCGTCTTCTACGCACACGCGTTCGTCCTGCCGATTTACCGCACCGTGACAGGACACGAGCTGGTCCGCGTCATCACTGAATATCCGTGGCTCAATCCGCTGCTCGGCGCCCTGCTCCTCGGCGCCGCCGTGATGACGACGATCAGGCGGACCGGGCACGATCCGGCGCGCGCGTTTCTCCTGCTGATGACGTGGGGCATCTTCGTCTTCTTCACGTTGATTCAACCCGGAGACCCGCCCTACCGCCTGGCTCCGGTCAACTGGGTCTGGGTCGAGGCCACGCTCATCCCGACGTCCATTCTGGCCGGAGCGCGGTTGGCCGGCCTCACTGGCAGATGGCGAAACACCGCCTGGGCACTCAGCGCCCTCGCCCTGCTCTACGCGGTCGATTCGATCGTATTGAGGCCGACGGGCTGATCAGGGCTTGCCAGTCACGCCATCAGTGAGGGCCTGTCGCCGGATGTTCCGCTGCCGGCTGGCGGCTTCACGAGGACAAAGGACTCGAGGATCAGGACGTCCATCTCCGTCTTCATGAAGCAGCGATACGCGTCCTCCGGCGTGCAGACGATCGGTTCGTCCTTGACGTTGAAGGATGTGTTCACGATGACCGGACAGCCGGTCAACGCATCGAAGGCCTGAATGATGTCGTAGTACAGCGGGTTGTCCGTGCGGCGGACGGTCTGGACCCGCGCCGAGTTGTCCACGTGCGTGACCGCGGGCACCGTCGATCGCGGCACGTTCAGCTTGTCGATACCGAACAGGGCATCTGTGCCGGGCGGCACCGGCAACAGACGCGTCGCCGCCACGTCGGCCACGAGCAGCATGTACGGACTGTCGTAGTCCAACTCGAACCAGTCGCTCACCCGCTCGCGGAGCACGGCCGGCGCGAAGGGCCTGAATGACTCCCGGAACTTGATCTTCAGATTCAGCACTGACTGCATGTCGCGCGATCGGGCGTCGGCGATGATCGACCGGCAGCCGAGCGCGCGCGGGCCGAATTCCATCCGGCCCTGGAACAGGCCAACCACCTTCTCGTCGGCCAGTAGCTGCGCAATGACGCCGGCCAGCTCCGTGCGGCCAATACGTTCGCCCGACACGCCCTGCGCGCGCATCCACTCCGCGATCTCGTCGTCCGAGAACCGCGGTCCGAGCAGCGAGCCCTGCATGTCGTCGGCATAGGCCGGCAGTTCGTGCTCATGGAGGTCCGCCTGAAGGCGGACACTACGTTTAGCCGGACCGAGTTTAGCCGGACCGAGTTTAGCCGGACCGATCCGCGGCGCCCACGCGCCGCGACTCTCGGCGCTGGTGCGACCCATGCCGAGATACCGGTGCCAGAGCGCGAAGGCCACGCCAAGGGCGCCGCCCGCGTCGCCAGCCGCCGGCTGAATCCAGATGTCCTCGAAGGGCCCCTCGCGCAGCAACCGCCCGTTGGCGACGCAGTTCAGCGCCACGCCGCCCGCCATGCACAGCCGCCTGGAACCGGTCTCTCGATGCGCCGTCTGCGCCATGCGAAGCACGATCTCTTCGACAACTTCCTGCACGGACCTCGCGAGATCCATTTCGCGCTGCGTGACGGGACCATCGGACGCCCGCGCCGGACCGCCGAAGAGGCGCGCGAACCCGTGGCCGGTCATCCTCAATCCGTGGACGAACTCGAAGTACTCGAGGTTCAGCGCGATGCTCCCGTCGTCTCGGATGTCGACTATGTGATCGCGAATGGCCTTCACATAGCGCGGCTCACCGTAGGGCGCGAGCCCCATGACCTTGTACTCGCCTTCGTTGACCTTGAAGCCGGTGAAGTACGTGAACGCCGAATAGAGCAGGCCCACCGAGTGCGGGAATCGCATCTCGTGGAGCATCTCGAGATCCGCGCCATGGCCACGGCCAATAGACGAAGTGGTCCACTCGCCGACGCCGTCAACCGTCAGGATGGCCGCTTCTTCGAATGGTGACGGGTAGAACGCCGAGGCGGCGTGCGATTCGTGGTGATCGGCGAAGAGAATCTGCTTGTCGGTGCCAAGCTCGCGCTTCATGTCGTCGGCCATCCAGAGCTTGCTGCCGAGCCACAGCGGCATCGCCATCAGATACGGCCGCAGACCGCGTGGCGCCGAGGCAAGGTAGCTCTCGAGGAGCCGCTCGAACTTGACCAGCGGCTTCTCGTAGAACCCGATGGCGTCGACCTCCTCGATGCCGATCCCCGCTTCCTTCAGGCAGTACGAGACGGCGTGCGACGGAAAGCTCTCGTCATGCTTCCGTCGCGTGAAGCGCTCCTCCTGCGCGGCGGCGACAATTCGGCCGTCGCGAAGCAGACACGCGGCTGCATCGTGGTAGTAGGCTGAGATGCCTAGGACAGTGGAGGCCATCCTTTCGGGCGATCCCTAGAACAGCGTGTAGATGAATGGCGCCACGGCGCTACTCTGCGCGAACGCCAGCAGGAGGCCGAACAGGAGGAGCACGAGCACGATCGGCATGAGCCAGTATTTCTTTTCCTGCTTGAGAAATGCCCAGAATTCACGCAGCACATGTAGTTTCGCCATATCGATCCTGTCCAGCCGTGTTCAAAACAAATGCTCGTAATGACGGGCATCACGGCGCCGCGCGGGGCTCCAGTTCGTGAGCGCGTCCCGCGCGCGCAGCGGATTGCGCCCCAGCATCCGCATCACGACGCCGACTGGCGTGAGCACCAGCCCGAAGAACACTGTCAGGATGATACGGGTGTTGACCCAGCCAAGCGCCTGCGCGAACCGCCACCAGACACGATTCGGCACCCGCAGGACCGACGGCGCGAAGTAGCCGCACACCACCAGCAGGATTCCGACGGCGAACAGCGGCGCCGCAACAGCCAGGCGCCCTCGCCACAAGACCAGGAGCGCCGCGGCCAGGCACACCGAGCCGACGCTCAGGCCAAAGGCGCGTTCGCCTGGAGGATGGGGCCTCGTCACCGGTGGCGCTCCTTGACGGCCGCGCGCGTCTCGCGATCGACTTCGCGCATCCTGAGAGTCTCGCGCTTGTCGTGCGCCTGCTTGCCCTTGGCAAGCGCGATCACCACCTTCACGCGCCCCTTCGTGAAGTACATCTCGAGCGGCACCAGGGTGAGTCCCTTCTCCGCCGTCTGGCCGACGAGCTTCCGAATCTCGTGCCGGTGGAGCAGCAGCTTGCGCTGGCGCTTCTCCGCGTGCTCGGCATAGCCGCGATGGCTGTAGGGACTGATGTGGACGTTCATCAACCAGATTTCGCCGTTCTCGACCCGCGCGTAGCTGTCCCGGAGGTTGACGCGCCCCTCTCGAATCGCCTTCACTTCGGTGCCCAGCAGCGCGACCCCCGCCTCCCACGTGTCGAGCACGTGATAGTCGTGGCGCGCCTTGCGATTCTCGGCGATGACGCGCCTCGCGCCCGCCCGGGCCTCGTCGCGTGCGGTCTTGTCGGCCACGTGTGATGGTACTACGCGCAACGCGTGGCGCTGTGCGAAAGGCGACGTGACGGACTATTCTTCTGTCGTGACGTTGTCGATTGCGTTCGCGCAGGTCAATCCAACGGTCGGCGATCTGGCGGGCAACGCCGCGCTCGTCCGAAGCGCGCGAGACCGCGCGGCGGCGATCGGCGCCGACCTCGTGGTCTTCCCGGAACTTGTCCTCGTCGGGTATCCCCCCGAGGACCTGGTGCTCCGCCCCGCCTTGGTCCGGGCCGCAGCCGACGTGCTGAGAGAGCTCGAGCGCGAAAGCGCGGCGGCGCGGCGACCGGGCATCATCGTCACGCTGCCATGGCTGTCCGACGGACGCACGTACAACGCGGCGGCCCTCGTCGCCGACGGAAAGACCGAACTCCGCCTCAAACACGAGCTGCCCAATTACGGGGTGTTCGACGAGAAGCGGATCTTCGCGCCCGGCCCGCTGCCGACGCCGGTGTCGTTTCGCCACGTCCGCCTGGGACTGCCGATTTGCGAAGACATTTGGTATCCGGACTCCACGAGGCACCTGGCGGACGCAGGCGCCCAGCTGCTGCTCGTGCCGAACGGCTCGCCGTTCGAAGTGGACAAGTTCCACCAGCGGCTCGACCTCGCGCGCCGCCGGGTCAACGAGTCCGGGCTGCCCCTCGCGTACGTGAATCAGGTCGGCGGCCAAGACGAGTTGGTCTTCGATGGCGGGTCGTTCGTCATGAACGCGGACGGATCGCTCGCCCATCTGCTGCCCTTCTGGCGGGAGTCGCTCGTCGTCTCGACATGGACGTGCGCGGAGGGACGGTATCGCTGCGAAGGCGCGGTCCAATGGACGGAGGAGCCGCGCCTGGCCGCGATGTACAGCGCGATGGTGCTCGGACTTCGCGACTACGCACGCAAGAACGGCTTTCGCGGCGTCGTCCTTGGACTGTCTGGTGGGATCGATTCCGCGCTCACGGCAGCCGTGGCGGTCGACGCGCTTGGAGCGGACCGCGTTCGCGGCGTACGCCTGCCGTCCCGGTTTACGAGCGAGGCGAGCCAGGTTGATGCGGCAGAGTCCGCCGAACGGCTGGGCCTCCACCTCGACACGCTTTCGATATCTGAAGCCGTCGCGTCACTCGAAGTGACGCTCCAGCCGCAGTTCTCGGGCCGGCCCCGCGACGTCACGGAAGAGAACCTGCAGGCGCGCGTGCGGGGCGTGCTGCTGATGGCCCTGTCGAACAAGTTTGGCGAACTGCTCGTGACGACCGGAAACAAATCGGAGATGTCCGTGGGCTACGCCACGCTGTACGGCGACATGTGCGGCGGCTATTCGGTCTTGAAGGACATCTACAAGACCGAGGTCTACGCCCTGGCTCGGTGGCGCAACGAGCAGATGTGCACGGGCGCGCTGGGACCACGCGGGCGCGCGATCCCCGAGTCGTCCATCACGAAGGCGCCCACGGCGGAGCTGAGGCCCAATCAGACAGACCAGGACACGTTGCCGCCGTACGAGGTGCTTGATGCGATCCTCAACGGGCTCGTCGAGGAAGAATTGAGCGTCGGTGAGATTGCGGCGCGCGGTTTCGAGCGGGACGCCGTCGCCCGCATCCAGCGGCTGCTGTACTCCGCTGAATACAAGCGCCGCCAGGCCCCGCCCGGCGTCAAGATCACTCGCCGCAGCTTTGGCCGCGACCGGCGCTACCCCGTCACCAACGCCTTCCGCGAGTCGTAAGTGGCGTAAGTGGGGTCAGACCCCGGAATCTAGCGACTCAGATTTGCTGACAGGGCGGGACTAAACGTTCGCAGCGAGTCTGGCTGCGAGAAGCGTCGCCGCGATCATGCTCGACGGGTCGGCTTTTCCCTGCCCCGCGATGTCGAACGCCGTGCCGTGATCAACGGACGTGCGGATGATCGGCAGGCCCAGCGTGACGTTCACGGCGTGGCCGAACGCCAGCAGTTTCACCGGGATCAGTCCCTGGTCGTGGTAGCAGGCGATCACCGCGTCGAACTCGCCACGCACGGCACGGACAAACACCGTATCGCCCGGCAGCGGTCCCACGATGTCGATGCCGCGGGCACGCGCCGCCTCCACCGCCGGACGCAGCACGCGCTCTTCTTCTTCACCGAGTAAGCCGTTTTCGCCGGCATGCGGGTTGAGCCCGGCGAGCGCCAGCCGCGGCCTGGCGATGCCGAACCGCGGCAGCTCGCGGGCGGTGAGGTCGATCATGTCCGCCATCAGTGCGGGCGTCAGCATCGCGGGCACGTCGGCGAGCGGCACGTGCACGGATGCCAGCACCACCTTGAGCGGCTCCGACCAGAACATCATCGCCACACGACTGGCTCCCGTGAGATGCGCGAGCAGCTCGGTATGACCTCTCCACGGCAGCCCGGCGCGTGCAAACCCAAGTTTGTTGACAGGCGCGGTCGCAATCGCCGCCACGGCCCCGGCCTGCGCGTCGGCGACGGCTCGAACAATCGTGTCGTACGCGGCGCGGCCGGCCTCGGCCGACAGGATGCCTGGCTCGAACCTGAGACCCGATTCCGGCTCATAGATCACCGGATCGCACGCCGCGCGTACCCGGTAATCATCGGCCGCCTTGCGCGCGATCTCGGGTCCGATCCCGGCGGGATCGCCGACCGTGATCGCGACGCGTGGCCGGTTGGAAGGCACGCCTGTCACGGAAGACGAGGGCTCCCGCTCGGAGGGGGGAGTTCGCACACCTCCGACTCGCAGCCAAACCGGCCGCGATTCCTCGCGACCCACGCGTAGATCACGTGCAGCATGACCATCGCCCTCAGAGCTGCAGGACGAGCCAGTCGGCCACGACTTTGGGGCTCGCGTTTCGATCCAGCGCCGCAAGCGCCCGATCGACCGCCCCGAAGGCACGCATGCTGCGCTCGCTGTCGAAGGTTGCGGCCAGGCGGCTCAGCGGTGCCTGGAGGTCCGCGTTCGCCAGCGAGCCCGGATCGGCGCGGTTGGCCAGGATGCCGAGGTCCCTCAACAGCGAGGCCAGCACCCGCAGGCACACGGCCAGCTGATTACGTTCGCTTGCGCCAGAGCTCTTCTTGCCGGTGAGCTCCCGGGCAGACTCGATGCGGCGCGCCGGATCGGAGATGCGGGCCGCCTGCTCGAGCAACCGCTGCGCCAGCGTCCGAGCGTCTGTCAGATCGACCGAGCGCGCCTCCAGCGCGCGCCCGATGCTGCCATCGGCGTCCGCCGCGGCGGCTCTGGCGTCGGCCTCCTCGTACCGGTGGTCCCGCATGAGCGCGGCGGCCACGTCCGCGGGCGTCAAGACGCCGAACCGAAGCCGCGGCGTTCTCGATCTGACCGTCGCCAGCAGCGCGTCGGGCAGCGATGAGACCAGGAGAAACACCGATGCCGATGGCGGCTCTTCGAGCGTCTTCAGCAGCGCGTTCTGCGCAGCATCCACCATCGAGTCGGCTTCGTCGACGATCACGACCCGGCGGCGCCCCTCAAACGGCCGGTACGCGGCCTTGTCGATCGTCTCGCGCACCTGATCCACCTTGATGGTACCGCTGTCGCCCGGCTCGATCACGATGACGTCGGGATGCACGCCCCGCTCGATGCGTCGGCACGACGCGCACGCTCCGCACGCATCGATTCCGGATTCCGTGGTCACGGGCGTGAGGCAGTTGAGCGCCTGCGCGACCGCGACGGCCGTGCGGCGCTTGCCCACGCCCGGAGGTCCGGCGAGCAGCAGCGCCGGGGGCAAGGTCTGGCGCGCGATGGCCTTCGACACCAGCGACACAAGACGACGATGGCCAATGATGGCTCGGAACGGCACGGGACGACTGCAACGTTAGTGGAGGGATCGTCCAGAAAGCAACCGAGGACCAGACACCCCGCAGGCCTTTGTGGGCGTTCCCGGACGCCGCCCGAGGGTTGAAGAGCGCTGCGGGAAAGCGAGAGGCTGCTTCGAACAACCACTGGCGACGCGCGGGCGATCCGTTGTTCAGCCGTCGCAGGGTATGCGACACTGCCGCCTGGGGCCTCGTAGTGGAGATCAATGATTTGACATGGTGAACGCGACGATCGACGAAGTCCGCCAGTACTGGAACAGACGGCCCTGCAACATCCGCCACTCCCGCGCGCAGGTGGGCACGAGGCAGTATTTCGACGAGGTTGAGGCGCGAAAGTATTTCGTCGAGCCGCACATTCCCCGATTCGCACAGTTCGAGCGATGGCGGGGCAAGAAGGTGCTCGAGATCGGATGCGGGATCGGCACCGATTCGATCAATTTCGCGCGGCATGGGGCTGACCTGGCGGTCATCGACGTCTCCGCCGAGAGCCTCGCGCTGTGCCGGAAGCGCTTCCAGGACTACGGTCTCAGCGCCCGGTTCTATCAGGGCAACGCGGAACATCTCTCTGAAATCGTGCCGATCGAGCAGTACGATCTTGTGTACTCGTTTGGCGTGATCCACCATATGCCGGATCCGCGCAAGGTCGTCGGCGAGATCGTGCGGTACATGGGGCCCGGCACAGAGCTGCGGTTGATGGTGTACAGCAAGTGGTGCTGGAAGACCGCGTGGATTGTGCTCCGTCAGGGCCGGGGACGATTCTGGAAAGCCGCGCAGCTCATCGCCGAGCATTCCGAAGCACAGACAGGATGCCCGGTCACCTACACCTACTCGGCGAGGGACATCCGTCGAGACCTGCTCCGGGGTTTCGCCATCCGCAGCATCACGAAGGATCACATCTTTCCCTACGTGATCGACAAGTACATCAATCACCAGTACGAGCGGGTGTGGTACTTCCGGCTTCTCCCTTCGCGACTGTTTCGGGCGCTCGAGCGACTCCTCGGGTGGCACATGCTGATCGTCGCGCAGGCCACGAAGTCCGGCACGGCGATCTAGACACGGCCCTGGCAGGTCTCCCCTGGGGCTCCCGGCCGAGCAGCGAAAAGCAATGGCGCGTGAAACAGCGATACGAGACGACGGTGACCGATGGTTCAAAAGGGCCACGGCCGCAACTCTGACGTACGCGGACCGTTAAGGTCCGCGCCGCATCTCCGCGTCCGCGCCGCATCATCGCGCGGGAGTGGGGGCGGATTCCGGCGGCACGTTGGGTGCGGCTTCGCCGCCGCCCTTGGGATTGCCGCGACGGAACAAACGGCCCCAGAATCCGCGCGATGGCGGAGCGGGGCGCGGCTCGGTGACGCGATCGGACGACGTTGGACGCACCGCCGCCGCCGCTGACGCTTCGACCGGTGCCGCCGCGGCAGCCGCCGCAGTGGGCGTCGGCGCTGGACTTGAGGCCGCCACCGGTGAAGCGGCCACTCCGGTCGTAACGACGATGCCCTCGTCGCCATATCCGTGGTCGTGCAGCGGACAGTATTCGACCGGCTCTGTACCCCGGACGAAGTAGTCGGTGTAGACCATGGACTTCACTGACTGGTTGCCGTTCTTGTCGAGCACGAGGACGCCGCTGCAGCCGCCGGTCGCCAGCTTGCCACTCAGGCGGCAGACCGTGGCTGATGTGACGGTGACAGGCGGGCCGAACCAATCCGGTTTGTCCCCGCGTGTCGCGGCCGCCATGAACCGTCCCCACAGCGGCACCGCAAGTTCCGCGGCGTATCCGTTGCCGATGATCGTGCGAGGCTGGTCGTAGCCAACCCAGACGCCGGTGGCGAGATGCGGCGTATAGCCAACAAACCACGCGTCCTTGTAGTCGTTGGTCGTTCCGGTCTTGCCCGCGGCCGGCAGCGTGAACCCGACGCGTCGTGCCGGCCACGCGGTACCCATGTTTACGACGTCCGCCAGCATCGACGTCATCAGGAAGGCGGTGGCTTCGCTCACCGCGCGCTCCTGATGAGGGCTTGCGGTAAGGAGCACCTGGCCGTCGGCGGTCTCGACGCGGCGAATCAGCGTCGGCGACGGCAGCATCCCCTCGTTGGCGAAGGTTGCATAGGCGGCGGTCAGCGACATCAGCGTGACCTCGCCAGACCCGAGGGCGAGCGAAGGGACGCTCGGCACGGTGCCCAGGCCGAGCCGTTCCGCGTAGCGCACCGTCGGCGCAAGCCCGACTTGCTGCAGCATCTGCACGGCCGCGCGGTTGCTCGACATCCGCAGCGCCGACCGCATCGTCATGGACTCGCTGTCGGAGTGGCCGTCCTCGGGCACCCACGCGCCTTGCAGGGTCGCGATCGGCGTGCTGAGGCCGGTGATGAGGGATGCCGGCGTGTACCCGCGCTCCAGCGCAGCCGCGTAGATCAGCGGCTTGAAGGCCGACCCGGGCTGCCGTCGCGCCTGGGTGGCGCGATTGAACGGGCTGTCATCGAACTTCCGGCCGCCGACCATGGCTCGGACTTCACCCGTGTGAGGATCGAGCGCAACCAGCGCCGCCTGCAGGGGATCCCGGTGGGTGGAGTTGCCTTTCTTCGCGCGCGTTGCCTGGCGCTTTTCAATCTCGTCGATCGCGCGGAGCACTTCCGATTCGGCGGCCTTCTGCATGTCGAGATCGACGGTCGTATAGACCTTCAATCCGCCTTCGTAGACGCGCTCCCATCCAAACCGCTCGACGAGCTGCCGCCGGACCTCTTCCCTGAAATACTGGCCATGGCTGTCCTGGCCTCGAAGCGTGTCGTGAACGTGGACCTTGCTACGCCGCGCCGCCTCGTAGGCCGCATGGCCGATGACGCCAGAGTCCCGCATCGCCTGCAGCACCGCGTTGCGGCGCGCGACCGCTCGGTCCATGCTGACGGTCGGCGCGTACGAAGAGGGCGCCTTGACCAGACCGGCCAGCAGCGCCGCGTCGGCAACCGTCAGGTCGGCGGCGTGTTTGCCGAGGTATCCCAGCGACGCCGCCTCCACACCGTAGAGGCCATCGCCAAAGTAGACCTTGTTCAAATAGAGCTGAAGGATCTGGTTCTTGGTGAATTCGGTCTCGAGCCGTGCTGCGACGATGATCTCCTTGAGCTTTCGCCGCACGGTTTTCTCACGGGTGAGAAAACTCTGACGGGCAAGCTGCTGGGTGATCGTGCTTCCACCTTGCCTGCCCCACCCCTCGAAGAGATTGTTCCACGCGGCACCGGCCACGCGGATCACGTCGACACCACCGTGGTCGAAGAAACGTTGATCTTCGATCGCAACGAGCGCGTCTACGACGTGCGGTGACACACGCTCGAGCGGCACTTCGATCCGTTGCTCCTTGAAGATCGTGAACGCCTGGCGGTCGTGCACGTCGAACAGCGTGGTGGCCTGCGACATCGTTCCGACGCCGCGAAGCGCCACGCCGTCCGGTAACCCCGTCACGACGTCATGGGCGAACCACGCGGCAACGCCCACGACGCTCCACATGAGCACGGTGGCCGTGATCAACGCTCCAACGAACAGTTGGCGATGAGCTCGGATTGCCGAAGCCAGCCGATGTGACAGGTCCAACTTGAGTCCCACGTGGATGTCGCAACGGCCATGCCACGGCATTTGATGGCACCCGGGTTGCTCTCCCGGTGCGTGGGATATGTGAATGTGGCTCGTTAGGCTACTTATGGTGGCGATGTGGGCACTGGCAGGGCTCGCCGGACATGAAATGTGGTCTCCGGGTGTCAGCGCGGTCCCCGAGAACCGCCAGACCGAAACCACATCCATATCCATCCCGCTCGTCGAGGACGCTGCGGCCGAGGCGGCACCCACGGCGGATTCCTACATACAGCCCCAATTTGACGTGTACGGTAATCAAATTGACGAGGCCGTCGGTGAGTACCGGGTCGATCCACGGGGCGACCTGTACGAACAGCACTCTCCCGACACCGCCATTCTGAAGCTGGGACCTCCCGGCGCCTGAGCGATCCGGCCCTCCAGACCGACCCGTTAAAGCTCCCGGCGGTTATGCCGATTCCCTCTCCCGATGGCACAACCGAACGCCGACATGCGGGAAACGTTGTATGTGGCTCGACAGGCCATCCTGGACGCCAGGTGGCAGGTGTTCGGTTACGAGCTGCTCTACCGTGCTGACGGCGGCGCGGCGAACGTGTCTACGGACCTGGCCGCGGCTCGCGTGATGACCGACGCGGTGCTGAACGTCGGCCTCGATACGTTGACCGGCGGCCGTCCCGCGTTCCTCAACCTGACGCGCTCACTGCTCGTCAGCGAGGCCTGGAGCGTCCTGTCACCGGCGGCCGTGGTGTTCGAGCTGCATCAGAACATCCGCGTGGACGCCGAGGTGATCGCGATGTGCGAGCAGCTGCACGACGCCGGATATCAGTTGGCGCTCAGCGACTTCGCACTGGATTCCGACGCCGAAGCGCTGCTGCGCTACGCGAAATTCGTCAAAGTCGACGTGGTGGCGACGCGCGGCGACGTACAAGCCGCCATCGCCGATTATCTCCAGCCGAGCGGCATCAAGCTGATCGCGGAGAACGTCGAAAGCGGAGCGGCGTTCGAATCGGCCTGCGCGGCCGGCTACTCGCTATTCCAGGGACATTTCTTCTGCCAGCCGAAGACCTGCAGCGCCGCGCCGGTGCCTGCAAGCCGCCTGGCGTACGTGCAGTTGCTGTCGGCCCTCAATCGCCCGCGGCTGTCGCTCTCGGAGATCGAGGAGCTGATCAAGCACGACGTGTCACTCAGTTACCGCGTGCTGCGGTGCATCAACTCCGCAGCCTACGGACTGCGGCGCGAGATTCGCTCGATCAAGGAGGCGCTCGTGCTGCTCGGCGTCGAGCCGATCCGCAGTTGGGCGTCGGTCTGGGCGGTGGCCGGCCTCAACAGCAGCGGGACGTTCGAGCTTGCGACGACGGCCCTCGTGCGGGCGCGCTGCTGCGAGCTGCTCGGCGAGCACCTGACCAAGGCGGACGAAGCGCCCGAACTCTTCCTGATTGGCCTCTGCTCTTTGCTGGATGCGATGCTTGGCCGTCCGCTCGAGGAGGCGATCGCGGATCTGCCGCTGTCGCCCGCCGCCCGGAGCGCCGTGCTCGGCGAGGACCGTAACACCGCGAGGTGCGTGCTCGACGCCGTCGTGGCGTACGAGAACGGACTGTGGGATGAAGCCGCCCTGGCGGCGCACGGCGCCGGCGTAACACCCGCCCTGCTGGCCGACGCCTACGCAGGAGCCCTGCGGTGGGCGCGCGAATTCTCCCGCGTCGTCGCCATGGCGGCCTGACGCCCAGCGAATTCCTTCAGCCCGAACTAAGGTTGGTCTTGTTGCCAACCTTGTTCGCTATCTGTATAATGCATATGTGAACGATACGGATAGGCCCTCCGCCGGGCTGTTTTCCTTACTCCACGCGGCGGGCGTCGCACAATCGCACGTCGAGTCAAAGCTCGCAGGTCTTGGCTTGTCGCTGCCGAAACTCGCCGCCCTGCGCGCGTTGTCGGAAGCGGGTGAGTCGTTGCCGCTCGGTCAGTTGGCTGAACGGCTTTCGTGCGTGAAGTCGAACATCACGCAGCTTGTTGACCGCCTCGAGGCGGACGGCTTCGTCGCTCGTGCGCACGACCCGAACGATCGGCGGTCGCGCCTCGCCGTCATGACTCCGTCGGGACGAAAGGCCTGCGACGAAGGGACCCGCGTCCAGGACGAAACAGAACGCGAGCTCTTTGGCGCGTTGACCCCGGATGAAGCGCGACAGCTTGGCTCGTTGATCCACAAGGTCACGCAGCGGGCCGAATAGGGGGTCGGGGGTCATTTTTCGAGGACACCGTAATCGCGATGTCCTCGAAAAATGACCCCCGACCCCGTTTATGAGGAGACCATGTCTATTCGTGCGGTGAAACGCATCAGTCAATCGAAGCCCACCCTCGAAGGCGCCGGCGTGCACCTGCGGCGGGCGTTCGGTTTCGGCAAGACCACCGATTTCGATCCGTTCCTGCTACTGGACGATTTCAGGAACGACAACCCCGACGAGTACCTCGCCGGCTTTCCGTGGCATCCCCATCGCGGGATCGAGACGATCACGTACGTGCTCGCGGGCAACGTCGAGCATGGCGACAGCCTCGGCAACCGCGGGAGCATGGGACCTGGCGATGTCCAGTGGATGACGGCCGGCCGCGGCATCCTCCACCAGGAGATGCCGAAGGGCGACGGGCAGGGCCGGATGCACGGCTTCCAGCTCTGGGCGAATCTGCCCGCGTCGCTGAAGATGACCGCGCCGCGCTACCAGGACATCTCGGCGCGCGACATTCCCGAGGTGACCGACGATGACGGCACGAAGGTGCGCGTGATCGTCGGAGACTTCTGGGGAAAGAAGGGACCCGTCGATGGTGTCGCCGCCGACCCACAGTACCTCGACGTGTTCGTGCCGCCAGGGAAGAAGAAGCGGCTGGCCGTCGAAACGTCGCGCCATGCATTTGCGTACGTGTTCGCCGGGGCAGGCACCTTTCGCGACGCCTCCGAACCGCAGGCCGTGAAGACGGATCATGTCGGACCGGCTCCGGCGTCGGCCGTCGACGAAGTCGGCAATCGCTCGCTGGTGCTCTTCGATCGCGGCGACGAAGTGGTCGTCCAGGCGGGAGATGAAGGGATTCGGTTCCTGCTCGTGTCAGGCAAGCCGCTCGAAGAGCCGGTCGCGTGGTACGGACCGATCGTGATGAACACCGAGGAGCAGTTGCAGCAGGCCTATGCCGAGCTGCGGGACGGCACGTTTATCACGAAGTGAATCGGCCCCTGCCTTGACGTCTCCTCAGCCAGTCGCCACGTATCTGCCAGGGCCAGCGACCGCCGTCGTGAAGACCGTGCGCGGTGGCGGGTCACCGTTGAGGTGACGACGACAGGTCGAGGGGAAATGGCGTGCGGGCGTCGCGCTGCTCAGCGCCGCAGTCGGAACGTGTCCACGACGCGACCGAACGCCTGGCGCAGCGACAGCTCGCTCTTCTGGATGCAGACCTGGCCACGCCTGGTGCCGTAGATCTGGAAGCCCGTGCGCGTGGCTGGAACCTGCAGGCGATCGCTCCAGCCCAGACGCGCGGAAATGCGCTCGTCGCCAGACATGCTGGTCAGATGCACATCGTATGTTCCGGGAATCAGGGCGCCGATGGATTTCTCCGGCAACACGCCTTCGTACAGCGCGCTCTGGCCGTAACCCGGGGCTTCTTCCCGACGCCGGACGACGGGAAAAGCGGAACCCCCGTCGCCGTCGCGTCTCAGAACGTCGCAGACAAGCTGGCGCGGAAGGCCGAGCCGTCCAGCGATGGATGCCTCGATGGCGACTTCGACACCCCCGTTGGCCCAGTCCACTCCCCGGAGCGAAGCCGTGATCACCGGCTTGGCCTCCACTGCTCCCAACGCCAGTAACCCAGGCCTGTCTCCGCGACGCACGAAGTAGGAGCGTTCCCGGAACGGGCTTCCGAGCCGTCGCTCCATCGTGTCGCTGATGAATTGCCAGGCAAACGTCTGGTGTGCCGCAACCCAGGCGTCCTGGACGACGTCGTCGTGCGTCGCCAGGCGGCCCGGCTGGTAGATGTGGAGGCACTGGTGGCGGTAAAGGTTCACGATGACTTCATCGGCGGTTGGCGAGTAGCCAATGTGGTCACGCACGATCCCGCAGATTTCCGATACCGACGACGTATAGGTCGTCGGATCCAGCGTGTCCCGCCTCAGGTGCTGCCCATCTTCCCGAGAGCGCAGGAAGTAATGGTCGTCGTCGCCGCTCAGGATCGAGATCCGCCTGGCATGCAGGCACGCATGGGCGTTGAAGATTTCGTCCTCCAGGCAGATCTTTCCCTCTGGAAACCAGATCTCGTGGTCAAGCAGCATGCGGCGCAGATAGAGCTTGTGCGAACACAACGTGTCGAACACGTCCACGAGATCTGCATCGACCAGCGTCTTCAAGTGCACCGCCGCTGGGAAGGCTCTGGATCCGAGCGGTGTCAACTTGGGGATAACGATGTCGGAGTCATGCTCCTCGGCAAAATCGACGATCTGCCGCAGCGCGCCTGGCGCAAAACGATCGTAGGCGTCGGCGAAAAATACCCATTTCGCAGTGCTCGCACGCAGGCCCGCGTTTTGTGGCCCGCCAGGCGAACCGCTGTTGCCCTGGTGAATGACCGTGACGTTCTCATGCTGGCGACCGTATTCATCCAACAGCTCGGAGCTGCCATCCGTCGATCCGTCATCGACGGCAACGACCTCGAAGCACGAAGCCTCGAGGTCCTGACCCGCGACTGAATCGAGCATCTCCCGCAAGTACGGCAACGCGTTGTGAACGAGGATGATGACGGACAGTTTCAATTCCGGCAGGGCGCCTACCACGGCAGGCGAACCCCGCTGCAATCGACAGCCGCGGCGCGACTCCCTGCCTGCGCGTCGAGAAACACCATGATGTCTGGCGTGCCAGTGATCTTGCCCATGAATGCCACCTGTCGGCTCACGTGACCCGTGAAGACACGTGTCTTCGCCAGATTGTATTTGAGGGATGCGAGCCAACCGGCAGGTTCAGCCGGAAGCCGAGCCGAACCCTCTTCTGGATCGTCCACCGGTTTCCGCTTGTGGCCATTCGGGTGTGTGTCACATAGTGTCTCACGTCGAACCGAGGCTTCCGCCAGGGCGACGGGCACATTCGCCAAGGCGATTCACGTTCAGAGAGGAGAACGGCACCAGTGTTCTGTATCCAATGCGGCGTCAACCCGTCGAGGCGGCTGACATGCGCGACGGAATGCGGCGCGAGACGCAGATGACGCTGGCGGCCCGACGCTGAATGCGCCGCCAGCTTGGGTGGATGGCGGTCCTCTTCCTCGCGACCGCAGCCTTTCGGTTCCTCGCTCTCAGCAACGGCTTTTCCAACGACCACTTCCTGCACCTCGCGTCGGCGCAACAGATGTCGTATGGGGAATGGCCGACGCGTGACTTCGTCGACCCGGGCCAGCCGCTGACGATCGTCTATTCGGCGATGGCTCAGGCGATCCTCGGACGCACGCTCTTCGCGGAAGCCGTCTTCGTGTCGGCCGCCTTCGGCGTAGCTGCCGCATTCACATTTGCCGCCGTGACAGCGATGACGGGTTCGACATGGCTTGCGGTCCTCGCGTCCGTTCTGGAAGTCGCCGTCTTTCCTCGGACGTACGGTTACCCAAAGATGCTGGTGTACGCGTTCGCGTTCTGGTGCTTCGCGCGCTACGTGGCAAAGCCCTCGGCCGCGCGGCTCTCGATGATGGCGGCCAGCGTCGCCGTTGGATTCCTGTTCCGCCACGACCACGGGGTATTCCTGGGCTTCGCGGGCCTTCTGACAGCCATGCTCGCGCCGGATGTGGCGGGCGGGAAGACCGCGATGAGGAGCGCGCTCACATTTGGGGCACTCGTCTCTGCCATGGTGCTCCCCTATCTCGCGTACGTGCAGGCGCACGGAGGTCTCGGCCAGTACGTCGCCGCAGGCCTCGAATACAGCGCGCGTGAAGCCGGCAGGCAGGGACATGCCTGGCCGAATCCGTTCGCAAGCGAGGAGCCCCTGCAGGCGCTGCTGCTGTATGAGCTGTATGCCATACCGATCGTTGCCCTGTGCGCGGTTGTCATGTCGCGAGGATCGGCAGATTCTCGAAGACTCGTCATGCCCATGGCCCTGATGGCGATTCCCTTCACCTTCAGCGTCGTCCGGGTGCCGCTGCTCGCGCGCATGCCCGACGCGGTCGTCCCGGCCGTCGTCCTTGGTGCGTTCCTCGTCGGGCGCGCGTGGGCGTCCGCGCCGCGACTGCGTCCGGCCGGCAGACTCGTCTCGGTCGCCGGTGGCGTGCTGTTCTCGGCATCCATCTTCTCTGTCGGTCAGCCGCTCGACGCGCTCGATCGCGCCGGCTTGATGGGACCTGCGCTGAAAGTGCCCGAGCGGTTCGTCGAACGCACGCGTGCCCTGACAACGCCGCTGGAGCTGTCGCAAATGCCAGGCCGAACGGCGGCGGGACTGCTGCCCTTCTTCGAGTACGTGAATCGCTGCACAGGGCCCGATGCGCGCCTGCTGACTGCGGGATTCCTGCCCGAAGTGTCGTACTTCGCCAGACGGCCGTACGCGGCTGGGCAAAGCACGTTCGGGCCATGGTGGGGTTCCGAGAAGATGCAGCAGATGGCGCTCCGCCGTCTGCGAAGCCAGGTCGTGCCCTTCGTGGTCCTGCCGAGCGAGTACCGCGAGGAGTTCCACCAGCGGTTTCCGCTCGTGGCGAGCTACGTTCGGTTGCAGTACGCCCCGCTCGCGGTCATCGATATCGGCGAGGACGAAAGCGTCGAAATCCTGATGGATTCGGCTTTCTCATCGCGCGGACGTGACGAGCAGACGGGCTGGCCGTGCCACGTGACGTCCGGGTGACCGGAAGCCGGAAGCAGAGTCGACGTCTCTTCTCGCACGGCAAGGCCTTCCGTCTGAGCGCCCTCGCGCTGGCGCCTCAGTCGAGGGTCAGCGTGTACTCCGCCTCGAGGTTTCCGCCCGATGATCGGACGGCGACGACCTTCACCGTGAACGTGCCCTTCCTCGTGTAGAGGTGCTGCTCCCTCGCACCCGTGTCGTTTGCGCTCGCTCCGTCCCCGAAGTCCCAGTCGTAGCGGGTGACCGTCGGAGCCGGATTGCCAGCGAGCGTCGCCACGAACTGCCATTCCTGCGTCGTGCTGCCGCCTCCTCCGGAGATCAGGGTCGCCGCGATGGAAACCGACGCGGCTGCCGGCGCGAGCGTCAGCGTGAAATTCACCGAGGTGTTGCCAGTCATGGAGACACCGGCGGACCCACTCGTGTAGCCAGTCGCGCTTGCGGACAAGTTGACGTTGCCGGCCGTCAGGGATGAGAACACGTAGTCACCGTTCGAGTTGGTCTGCGCGGTTAGGTCCTTGTTCGGTCCATCCAGCACCGTGACCGTGGCGCCGTTGAGACGGGCTCCGCTCGAGTTTTGCACCATGCCCGACAACGAGACAGTCAGGCGCGAAAGCGTGAAGTCCAAGGTGTTGGTGCCATCGACGTAGACGCCGCTCCGAGCCTCCGCATAGAACGTGGCAATCGCCTTCAAGTTGGCGTTGGATGCGGTCAGCGAATCAAATCGATATTCACCGTTGGAATTCGTGCCGGCGGTCTTGCCGGCGTCCGGGCCATCCAGGATGGTCAGCGTCACCCCGCCGAGCCGATCGCCGCCGGAGGTTGACACGGTCCCGGTCAACGACACCGTGGAGGGCGCCGGGGCGGGCGACGGAGATGGCGCGGGTGCCGGCGCGGGTGCCGGCGCCGGAGTCGGTGCTGGGTTCGGCGTCGGTGAGGTGCCGCTGTCGCTGCCGCAGCCCAAAGCAGCGGCTGACAAGACTACCGCCAGGAGAACGGACGCGAACCTAAGCCAGGCGATATGTCTAAGCTGTGCCATTTCGACGCCTCAAGTTAGAAGTTTCAGCGAGAGTATTCGGCGACGGGCACCATAACGTCAACACATTAGTGCAGGAACGTGCGCCGAAGATGTTGGAGCTGTCGATGGTGCATGTTGGCGCGCTTCCGAGGGTTGTTCAGCCGGTCGCACAGCGAGAACCGATCGCGCACCCGGCCCTCGAAGATTGGGTTGGCGGGGTCGACGGGACTCGAACCCGCGGCCCCCGACGTGACACGCATTTCCTGACGACAAATAGTCTGAACTTGCACAATGGTACCCGATGCCGGGACCACTTTGCTCTGAAGACAGGTCTCGTCGCCTCCATGCTCGGTCTTAATTCATCAGCGGCGGGACCACATCGAGCGAGGCGTTGCGCAGACCGCGGAGCTGCAGCCGGAGATCGCGCAGTGACACGCACGCCATCGTCTGCGCTGCGGTAGCCAGCCGATGCATCGGGGTCAGATCTTCAGCTCCGGAGGTAGGTCCTCCTGAAACATAATCCACAGCGGCGCACTCGCCGGCGCCGGCGGCCTCGAGCTCGCCTCCGTCGTTGCGCATCCAGAGCACGCGACGACGAGCCGCAGGATGGCCACCGCCGTGGCCGCGCTATAGAATTCCCGGATGCCAGGCAGGAACGCCACTCCGTATTGCGGTGCGAAGCCCATTCCTTTGGAAGACTTCTCAGAGAGCGATGTCGCTCGCTCTTGGGCGTTCGTCGATTCGAGCGCCGGCCCTGATGCGTGCCGGCCATGGACCGGCACATCGACGCATGGGTACGGGCTGTTTCGATCTGCACGAACGAGGAGCGCATCACTTTGCGCGCGCACTGGGTGGCACTCGCCCTCACCCGCGGCGCGGCTGCCGTCTGCTTGCTGCATCGGTGTGACGCCCGCGCTGTTGCAGCCCGCCACATCTCTGGGAAGGCTCGCAGCGCGACAATTGCCAGCACGCCGTGACGAAATCGCGCGTTGCGTCAGGCAATTTGCTGCGCTCGCCGACGAATGGCACCGGGCATTGCGGTCCAAAGAGTTCGAGGATATTGGCCAACCATGAGTGAGTCCACGCGCGGAATCGTCAAGAGCATGTCGCTACCCGGCGGCCAGGAACGCCGATCGGCGGACCCGGCGCAGTGGGTGAATCGAAGCATGCTGTATTACGTTGGGAAGCCGCCGACGCCGTACCGGCCAGGGCCCGAGTGTTTCGAACTGGCCAACGAAGTGGTCCCATCGAAGCAGACCTTGAACGGGTATGACGAGCTGTACGTGCTCTATCAGGCGGCGCGGAATGTGGCTGACATTCCCGGGGCTTGCGCTGAAGTAGGCGTGTATCGCGGCGGCTCTGCCCACTTCATTGCGCGCGTGTTCGGTCTGATGGACCTCGCGCCGGAGATCCACGCCATCGACACGTTCACCGGACACCCATCGGTGACTGAACATGATCCATCGCACGAGGTCGGCCGGTTCGTCGACACGAACGTCGAAGAGGTAAGACCCTATCTCGCACGATTCCCGAACATCATGCTGCACCAAGGTGACGTCAACGCAATCTTGTCGACGATCCCCGACAACATGTATCGACTCGTGAACCTTGACACGGATCTCTACGAATCGACGTTAACCGGGTTGCGCTACTTCGGTCCGCGCATGTCGCCTGGCGGCGTCATCGTGGTGGCGGATTATTCGGCTGGCAAATGCGCCGGCGTGATGAAGGCGACGACCGAGTTCCTGCAGGACGCCGCGGAGACGTTCCAAGCATGGGACCAGCGAACCGAATCACTGGTGCTCGTCCGTCGCTGACGAATGGAACCGCGCGTAGCGCTTGAGGAGCCGACCCTAGGACGAATGAACGACCGGTTGATTCAATTGATGGACGATGCGGACATCGCGAAGCAACGGTTGACTAGCCTGGGGAGCGACGATTGGGAAGCCGTCGGCGTCTAGGTCGAGCTCACCGTTCTCGGGCCACCGAAAGTGATGGTACTGTTCAAGCGACCGCGTCATCTAGAAGGCGAGCCCGCCAAGCCGGTGCCGCTCCAAATGGGCTGAGCGAAGAGCCGACATTCGGGATAGACCTGCCTTCGAGCTGTACGTCCCGCGCTCCCCAGAGCGAATCGCCAATGTCGAGACAGGCCACGCTAGAGGTGCGCGTCGCACCGAATATCTACAAGGCCGTCGACTAGGACGGCGTCCAAGTCGGATGGCGCGTGTGCGTCAGACTGCGCGATCCCGGAACCGGCACCAGCCTCAACAAGCCCAAGCGGTTCCCGCCCGAGCGGACGCCCGAGGAGCTCGATTACTACCAGGATGATCACAATGGCGGGGTCGACGGGACTCGGGCCCGCTGACGCGCCGAAGGCGCGCACGTGAGGACGTCGAGCCCGACGGGCCCGAGCGAGCGCGAGCGAAGCTTGGGTTGGCGGGGTCGACGGGACTCGAACCCGCGGCCTCCGGCGTGACAGGCCGGCGTTCTAACCAACTGAACTACGACCCCAAGCTGACTGGTGGGCGGTACAGGGCTCGAACCTGTGACAGCCGGCGTGTAAAGCCGGTGCTCTACCAACTGAGCTAACCGCCCGCCTTCGCGCTTTCGCGCTTCGGCGCGGCAAGCCCGTTACGGCGAGGCAAGCCCGGCCCCACGCAAACAAGTGATTATAGGTTCAGCGCAATCTTGAGCGCAAGAAGCGCGAAGCCCCCGACGAGCCCGGCGATGGCGCGATACTCACGGTTCTTCCGTGCGCGCGCGATGCTGAACCGCCGTGTTCCGGGCTCACCGAAGGAGCGTTGATAGCGGACATACGTGTCACCGAAGGTGCGGCGCAGGAACGCTTCTTCCGTCCGTACCGCGGCGGTCAACGTCGACGCCATGTAGATGAGGATGAGCACGGCCACCGCCGCGCTCCAGCACGCCACGGCGACCCCGAGCGCCATGATGCTCGACCCCAGGTAGAGCGGGTGTCCGGTCCACTGGTACGGCCCGGAGCGGGTGACCTCGCGGCCCTTCTCGAGATGCCCGGCCGCCCAGATCCGGATCGCTTCGCCGACGACCGCGATGCCGATCCCTGTTCGCCACGTCGTCCATGTGGGCTGGGCGAGCACCAGCGCGGATACGGCGGCAAGGAATCCAAGCGGTACTCGCCACCGTGCGAGGCGCTCCGCGACATCAGCCATGCGCCTTCAACCGTCGATGCACGGCCCCCACCACTTCCTCGATCGTAATGTCATCGATGCAGGGAACCCCCTTGCGGCAGCGCCGTTCGTACAAACAGGAGCACTGCGACACGCGCGACACAGTGATGTCGTGAGGCAACCATGGACCGTTGCGCTCTGGCTGCGTCGGTCCAAAGAGGGCGACGATCGGCGTGCCGACCGCCCCGGCAATGTGCAAAGGACCGGTATCGCCGGAGAGCATCAGGCGCCCGTGGCGCGCGATGCCAATCAGGTCCGGGATGGTCGTCGGTGGAGCAATTTCAGCGGCACCCTCTGATGCAGATGCGACCGAGGCGGCCAGTTCCTGCTCGCCGGGGCCCCACAAGACGACGGAACGCAACCCGAAGTCGCGATGAATCGCCGCCGCGACGGCGCCAAAGCGCTCAGCCGGCCAGCGCTTGTTCGGCCATGCCGCGCCCGGATTGACGACGACGTACGCCGCGGGAGCGAACCGGGCGATCACCGATTCCACCGCCGGCGTCCGCGGAATGCTGATGGGGAAATGCACGCGCCGCTCGTCGACGCCCAGCGGGGCAAGCAACGCCAGCCCCTTGTCGATGACGTGCGTGGCAGAACCAGGATCGGGGGTGTCGGTGTAGAAGAGACCCGCCAGCGGCTCTCGAAGATGTTGACGCGGAAGCCCGATGGTGCGCCGCGCGCCCACCGCGCGCGCGAGCAGCGCCGATTTCAGCAGGCCCTGCAGGTCGATGCACGCGTCGTAGCGCGTGCGCCTGAGCTCGCGCAGCGTCCTGAAAAACCCTGCCCGCTTGCTCCCGCGGGTCGCGTCGCGCGGGTCCACTGGAATCCGCCGGTCGAGACACTGCACGAGATCCAGGAGCTCGAGGTACCGCGCGTCGACCATCCAGTCGATGTGCGCGTGCGGGTACCGGCTGCGCAGCGCCGCCGCCACGGGAATCCCGTGAATGATGTCGCCCAGCGAGCCAAGCCGGACGATCAGAACGCTGTTCACGCCTGGGAGCTCGCGATCCGTCCCAGCAGATCGCGAGTGGAATGGTCTTTCGGGTCGCCGACAATGGCGATCCGTCCGCCATACGCCTTGACGATGTCGCGCTCGGGCACCGTCTCCAGCGTGTAATCGGTGCCTTTGCAGTGCACGTCCGGGCGGAGTGTCTCGAGGAGCGGTCCCACGGTCGGTTCCGGGAACAGGACGACGTAGTCGACGCATCGAAGGGCGGCAACGAGTTCCGCCCGATGGGCGCCGGCGAGGATCGGCCGGCCCTTGCCCTTCAGCCCGCGCACGGAGTCGTCGTCATTGACGGCGACGACGAGCACGTCGGCCTCGGCGGCGGCCGATTCGAGATAGCGAGTGTGGCCCACGTGCAGGAGGTCGAAGCAGCCGTTGGCGAACGCCACCGAACGCCCGGCGGCTCGATCGCGCAGGACGCGCGCCACCAGATCCTCCCGTGACACGACCTCACCCACGTCTTTTCGTCTTCCGCGGACCGTGAAGGTCCGCGCCGCTGCGATGCTCGCGAGAAGCGTCCTCGCGAATGGCGTCGCGCAGCTCGGTCGCGGTGACGCTGGCGGTTCCGCGTTTCATCACGACCAGTCCCCCGGCGTAGTTCGCCAGCCGCGCGGCGCTCTCGAACGTCGCGCCCGCCGCGAGCGCGAGCGTCATCGTCGCCACGACGGTATCGCCGGCGCCGGTCACGTCCACGATTGAATCGGTGCCGAAGATCGGAATGTGCATCGTGGGCGCGTCGCGCACGAAAAGCGCCATCCCCCGGCTGCCGCGGGTGATCAGCACCGCCTGCATGCGGGTCCGCTCCAGCACGTCGCGCCCCGCCTTTTCCAGCACGCGGGCGTTGTCGTTGATCTGGACGCCGAGCGCCTGCTCGACTTCCGATTCGTTGGGGGTGCAGGCGGTCAGGCCCGAGTAATCAAGCAGCCGGTACCGTGAATCGATCAGCACAGGCACCGGATGACCGGAGCGCCTCAGCTCGGTCCGCAGCTTCGACACGAGCCCGGGCGTCACGAGGCCCGACCCGTAATCCGACACGAGCACGGCATCGACGCGTGTTACGAGATCCAGCGCCGCACGTTCGAACGCCTTGCGGCTGGTGGCGGCAACGGGCGCCGAGACGCCGCGGTCGATTCGAACGACCTGCTGCTTGGGCGAGTGGATGCCGCCGGCCAGAATGCGAGTCTTGAGCGCGGTTGGCTGCCCTGCCGCGCGCACCACGCGCCGTGCGTCGACGCGCGTGTGGAGCGCCGCGATCAGGCGGCGGGCCGGGTCGTCGCGGCCGACGACCGCGGTCAGCATCGCGCGTCCCCCGAGGGCCGCGACGTTGTTGGCGGCGTTGCCGGCGCCCCCTGGCACGATCTCGGTGGAGTCGTACTCGAGGATGAGCACCGGCGCCTCGCGCGAGACGCGGGCCACGCGGCCGTAGACGAACTCGTCGGCCAGCACGTCGCCGATCACGGCGACACGTCTGCCGCCGAGCGCGTCGGTCAGCGCGAGCAGGTGCGTAGAATCCAACCCACGGCCTCCATCAAATTGTTGAGGATAGCATCGGCCTGCACGCCGGCGGGAGGATGGTCGGCCTCGTGTCCGCCGTGGCCGGTTCGTACGAGCACGGTGCGCGTCCCCGCGGCCTGTCCACAGGCGATGTCGAGCCACTTATCACCCACCATCACCGAACGGTGCGGATCGATGTCCATGTCGCGGCAGGCCTGCTCAATCATCCCCGGCGCCGGTTTCCGGCAGCGGCAGACCTGTCGATGAGGCCCTTGTGCCGCGTCGGGATGATGCGGGCAGAAATAATAGGCATCGATGCGAGCATGCCCCAGAGCGAGGCGCGCATCGAACGCGTCGTGCACCTCGCGAAGAAACGGCTCGTCGATGATCCCCCGGCCGATCGCCGACTGATTGGTGATGACCACCGTGGCGAAACCTGCGCGGTTGAGCAGGCGAATGGCGTCTGGCGTCCAGGGGAACACGTGAAGCAGGTCGAGACGATCGAGGTAACCCCGCTCCTCGATCAGCGTCCCGTCACGGTCGAGAAACACCGCTGGCCGCATGGGGTCAGACCCCATTCGCCAGTTGTTCGCCGGGGTCTGACCCCAGGAGGCGTTTGACCGAAACGACCACTCGGGCGGGGTCAATCCCAGTCATACAGCGGTGATCGATGGGGCACTCCCGAAGCATACAGGGACGGCACCACACCTGGTGCGTCAGGACCTCGGCACGCCCGCCGCTCCGCGTGAGCGGCGCGGTCTCGTATTCACGAGTCGGTCCGAAGAGCGCCACCACCGGGGTGCCGACGGCGGCGGCCAGGTGCATGGCGCCAGAGTCATTCGCGACGCAGGCGTGCGCGATGCTCAGCGTGGCTGCCAGCATTTCGAGCGATGTCTCGCCCGACACGTCGACCACCCGCGCGCGATTCGTGTGGTCAACAGCGTCGCGGATCCCTCGCGTCGTGGGCGTGTCCGCCCGGCTTCCGACGAGGACGCACGTCCGTCCCTGGCGGACGAGATCGTCAATCAACCTGGACACGTGCGCGGGTATCCAGCGCTTGGCTGTCCCGTACGCCGCGCCCGGCGCCAGGACGACGAGAGAGCGCTCGCCGTCCCATCCGCGGCCAGCCAACAATTCCTTCGCGGAGGTGACGGCACTGTCAGGGATGGTGAGCGCCGGCTCCAGCGGACTGGCTTCAATCCCGAGCGCATCGATCCCGAGCGCTTGGACAAGGTGCTGGTAGTACGCGCCCTGATGCAGGCTGCCTTTCGGCCGCCGGATCGCGCGCGTCAGGATCCCTCTACGCCAGTCGGTCGCGTACCCCCAACGCTCGGCGATGCCGGCTCGCCTCGCGAGCCATGCCGAAGCAAACGAGTTCGGCAGGAGAACGGCGACATCGGCACCGGACGCACGGAGAGCCTCGACGTCCGGATTGATGACCTCGTCTACGAAGGCGACCATCCCAAAGAGATCGGCCACCGAGCGGCGGGCGGCAACCACCATCCTGGCCTCGGGAAAGCGGCGGCGCAGATCGGCAATGGCCGGCAGCGCCATGACGGCATCCCCAAGCCAGTTTGGCGCGAGGATCGCGACCGACCGCGGGTCAGACATCGGCTTCCGCGTCCGACCGATCGTCCATCACGTCGGGGGCGTCGGCGGTCTCGCGCTCTCGCCAGCGGCGATGCATCCACAGCCACAGCTCTGGGTGACGCCGCACGTACATCTCCAGTACGTCGGTGCAGCGCTGCGTAAACTCGCGGACCGCGTCGGGTGTGTCCGCACGCGGAGGATCCACCGGATGCTCGTAGATGAACCGGTAGCGGCCGTGAGGCAGCGGCAGTGCGAATACCGGGATCACCGGAGCGCCGGTTCGAAGCGCCAGCGCCGCCAGCGCGGACGTGGTCGCCGCAGGACGCCTGAAGAAATCAACATAGACCGCGTCCGGCGTATGAAGGTGCTGATCGATCAGCAGCGCAATCCCGCGGTTGGAGGCGAGGTCGCGGAGCATCTTGCGCACCGCGCCCTGACGGTAGATGACCGAGTTGCCGGTGCTCGTGCGAATCTCCTCGAGGGCGTCGTGCAGCCGCGGGTTGTCGAGCGGACGCGCCAGCACCGAAATCGGATGGAAGCGGAGCGCGTGCGTCACCGCATGCATCTCCCAGTAACCGAAGTGGCCGGTGAAGAACAGGACGCCGCGCCCCTGCTGGTACGCGTTCCAGACGCGATCCTCGCCCTCGATCTCGCTGACGGCCAGCATGCGGCGGCGCGAGTAGTGGCCGAACTTCAGCAGCTCGAGAAGAAGGCTGCCGAAATGGCCGAACATCGCCTGCGCCACCGCGCGGTGCTCCGCCGCGGGCCGCCCCGGAAACGCCGCGCTGAGATTGGTCAGCGTCGTGCGCCGCCGCGCGCGATCGACCATGTAGACGAGCCTCCCCAGTCCGCGCCCGCACGCCCGCACGACCGACATCGGAATGAGGCGGACGAGCAGGCTGAGCGCACGGACGGGAATGAACTCGAGAAGATGTTTCATGATCTGCGGACCGTCCGCCTTCGCTGCTTCGCAGCTTCGGCGCGACAGGTATCGAGCCGCGCCGCAAGCCACGCCGCAAACTCCGCCGCCGGCTCGACCACCATCTGCATCGGCAGGTACGCCCAGACTGGCGCGGCCCCGCTGACATGCGGCGCGGACCCTTGCCCCTCGACGGTGCTCGGGGCAACCCTGAGCTCGTCGAAGGGTTGCGGTCCGCGATCCAGCCGCATCGCGTCTTTCTCGGTCGTCAGGACGACCTCAACGCCGGCCGCCGCCGCCGCCGCCGTGATCCTCCCGATGTCGCGAGCGTCGAACCAATGATGATCGCGGTACGCCAGCTCGCGCACGACGTCCCACCCCTCGGCTCGCGCCGCCGCGAAAAAGCGCTCGGGACGCGCGATGCCGGCCACCGCCACCGCCCGCTTCCCCGCCAGCGGGACACTGCCGCCGTGTGCATGGACGGCTCGCGCCTCGCCGAAATGCGGCACGGCCCTGAAGACCACCGTCTTGCCCAACCTCGCGGCAACTGCTTCGGCCTCCTCCTCCGTCCCGGTGACGATCAACGCATCCGCGCCGAGGGCGGCTCCAATCGGCTCCCGCAGGCGTCCAGACGGCAGCACCTGCTCGTCCAGATCGGCCTTCGACATCAGCAGCAAATCGATGTCCCGCCGCAGTTGGAGATGCTGGTAGGCGTCGTCAAGCAGGTGCACGGTGCAGCCGAACCGTCGCTCGGCGAGCGTTCCGGCCAGGTGCCGATCCGGCGAGACGATCACCGGCACGCCGGGAAGCGCACGCGCGAGCATCTGCGGCTCATCGCCCGATCGCTCCACCGGCTCGACGACCCGCTCCGGGGTGCTCACCACCACCACGCCGTCCTCGGGGCGACGTCGTCCGTAGCCGCGACTCAGGATGGCGGGCCGCTCTCCGCGCTCGACCAGCAGGCGCGCCAGCGCCGCGACGACCGGCGTCTTGCCGCTGCCGCCGACGACGAGGTTGCCGACGCTGATGACAGGCTGGGTGAGCGACCGCGCGCGGCTCGGAACGCGTTGGTACCAGGCGCGGCGAAGCTGCGCCACGCCTCCGTACAACACACTGATGGCGCCCAGGTTTCGAATCACTTCCGGGCCGCTGAAGCGCTCAATGGACCACGCGGAACGGACGGACGACGGCCGAGAGCTGACGTTTGTCTGGCGGCAGCAGCGCCGTGATGACCGCCAGCGTCTTCTCCTTGGCGCCGCGATTCGCCTCGACCAGCGCGCGGGCCGCCGCACCGAGCCGCGCGCGCTGCACGGGATCGCTCATGAGGCTGACGATCGTCTCGTCCAGCTCGCGGTCGGAAGGCACTTGAATCGCCGCGCCGTTTGCCAGGAACTCCTCCGCGATCTCAGCGAAGTTCTCCATGTGGGGGCCAAAGACGATCGGCTTGCCGTAGATCGCCGGCTCGAGGATGTTGTGACCGCCCGCGGCCACGAGGCTGCCGCCGACAAAGACGACCGTGGCCACCTGATAGAGCTGGGCCAGCTCACCGATCGTGTCGAGAATTACCGCGTCGGCGCGCGGCTCGGCGTCGATCGGGAGCTCGGTCCGCCGGATCGTCGTCAATCCCTCGTGCCGGCAGAGCCGCTCGACTTCGTTGAAGCGCTCGGGTTGGCGTGCCGCGAGGACCAGGAGAGGGGCGACACCCGTGCCGCGCAGGCGGTTGAAGGCGCGGATGACCGGCTCCTCTTCGCCCTTGAGCGTGCTGCCAGCAACCAGCACAGGGCGATTCGGCGGCATGCGGAAGAAGCGGAGCACGCGCTCCGGGCCGCGCCCCGGCGTGGGGATGACGTCGAGCGAGTCGAACTTCAGGCTGCCCGTCACGGTAATCCGCGCCGGGTCGGCGCCGAGCTGCGTCAGACGTCTCGCGGTTTCCTCACCTTGCACGCAGAAGCGGTCAACGTCGGCGAGCACGCGCCTGAAGAACGGCTTGACCAGCCGATAGCGAGGAAACGACCGGTACGAAATGCGGCCGTTGACCAGCACCGTCTTGACTCCCCGCTCGCGGCACTCGCGCAGCAGGTTCGGCCACAGCTCGGTTTCCATCATCACGAACAGCCGCGGCTTCACCACGTTCAACGTGCGGCGTGCGGTGAACGTCCAGTCGAACGGGAAATAGAACACCGCATCGACGTCGGCCACATTGCGGCGGGCGAGCTGCTGCCCGGTCCGTGTGGTGGTCGACAGGAAGAGGCGGAGCTTCGGATACTGGCGCCGCAGCTCGGAGATCAGCGGCCGGGCAGCGAGCACCTCGCCGACCGAGACGGCGTGCACCCAGATGGACTGGTCGCCATCCAGGTTGAACGACACCGGCAGGTAGCCGAGCCGCTGGCCGAGGCTGCCGACGTACTTGTTGTGGCGGAGCGCCTGGTACACGAAGTACGGCGACACCACGACCAGCACGAAGAGCGAGACGATGCTGTAGAGGAGATACACGCTAAACCGTGGGAGATGTGGGTCTTACAATGATGTGAGTATAGCGCCGTGATTGACCCCGTTCAAGGCACGTCAGTACAATTGACTGTTTCAACCAGCATCGGCGAACGCGCTAGGGAGTAGGGAGGCTTGGATGGCGGTCAGAGTGGGGATCAACGGCTTCGGTCGAATCGGGCGCAACATCATGCGCGCCGCGATGGGCAACCGCGACATCGATTTCGTCGCGGTCAACGACCTCACCAACGCAGCAACGCTCGCCCACCTGCTGAAATACGATTCGGTGCTTGGCAACCTGCAAGCCGATGTCAAGGCGAGCGCTGAGGGCATCACCGTCGACGGCGACGAGTTCAAGGTGCTGTCGGTGAAAGACCCGGCACTGCTGCCGTGGAAGGATCTCGGCGTCGACGTCGTCTTTGAATCAACGGGCATCTTCGCGACCCGCGAGGGCGCATCCAAGCACATCGCTGCGGGTGCCAAAAAAGTGATCATCACGGCGCCGGCCAAGGGACCCGACATCATGGTCGTCCTCGGCGTCAACGACGACGAGTACGATCCGGCCAAGCACCACATCATCTCGAACGCGTCGTGCACGACCAACTGCCTGGCGCCGCTCGCGAAAGTCCTCCACGAAGCGTTCGGCATCCGCAAGGCGTGGATGACGACCATCCATTCGTACACCAACGATCAGAACCTGCTCGATCTGCCCCACAAGGACCTGCGCCGCGCGCGCGCCGCGGCGCTCTCGATGATCCCGACGACGACGGGTGCGGCGTCCGCCGTAGGCGAGGTACTGCCAGGCCTCAAGGGCAAGATCGATGGATTCGCGATGCGCGTGCCAACGCCGAACGTCTCGGTGGTCGACCTCAACGCGCTCGTCGACAAGAAGACGACGGCGGAAGCGGTGAATTCGGCGCTGCGCGAAGCGGCCGAAGGGCCGCTTAAGGGCATCCTCGCCTACACCACCGACGAGCTCGTGTCGATCGACTTCAAGGGCAATCCCAATTCGTCGATCGTCGACGCCGCGTACACCAAGGTGATGGACGGCGATTTCGTGAAGGTCCTCTCCTGGTACGACAACGAGTGGGGCTACTCGAACCGGTGCGTGGACCTGCTCAATAAGATTGTCGCCCGGGGCCTCTGAGTTTAGATGCGGGGCGGATCTTTACGGTCCGCCGCATATGCATGAAAACAACTATCCGCGACCTTCAGCTCAGGGATCGGCGCGTCTTCATCCGAGTCGACTTCAACGTCCCGCTCAAGAACGGCGTGATCGGCGATGACACGCGGATCCGGGAGTCGTTGCCGACGATCCGGCACGCCCTCGACGCCGGCGCCTCGCGCATCGTCCTGGCGTCGCATCTGGGCCGGCCCAAGGGAAAACCGAACGCGGAGATGAGCCTGCGGCCGATCGCCAGCCGCCTCGCAGAGCTGCTCGGCACGCCTGTCACGTTCGCCGAAGATTGCATCGGGCCGAAGGCCGAAGCGGCAATCGAGGCCGCACCGGCGTCGGCCGTCGTGATGCTCGAGAACCTCCGCTTCCACCCGCAGGAAGAAAAGAACGATCCCGCATTCGCGAAGCGCCTCGCCGCACTCGCGGATGTCTACGTCAACGACGCATTTGGCGCCGCTCACCGTGCCCACGCGTCGGTTGAGGCCATCGTTCGCCTGGTTCCGGAAGCCGGCGCGGGTCTCCTGATGGAGAAGGAGCTGCGCTACCTCGGACACGTGCTCGAAAGCCCCGAACGGCCGTTTGTCGCCATCCTCGGCGGCGCGAAGGTCTCGGACAAGATCGACGTCATCCTGAATCTGATCCCGCGCGTCGACCGGCTGCTCATCGGCGGCGCCATGGCGTACACCTTCTTCAAGGCGATGGGAAAGCCTGTCGGACGATCGCTCGTCGAAGACGACAAGCTCGACGAAGCTCTAAGCATCATCTCGCGCGCGAAGGAACGCGGCCTGCAGTTTCTGCTCCCCGTCGACCATGTCGTCGCGCCGAAGCTCGAGGCCGGGGCGCCCACCGAGACGTTGTCGGTAGACAGCGCCGCGATTGGCGACCGCATGGGCCTCGATATCGGCCCCGAGACAGCCAGGACGTTCGCCGACGCCTTGCGCGACGCGAAGACCGTCGTCTGGAACGGACCGATGGGGGTGTTCGAGATCGATGCGTTCGCGCAGGGGACGATCGCGGTTGCCAAGGCCGTGGCCGGCGTGAAGGGAACGACGATCGTGGGCGGCGGCGATTCGATCGCGGCGATCCACAAGGCGGGGATTGCGGATCGGATCACGCATATCTCGACCGGCGGCGGCGCGTCACTCGAATTCCTCGGCGGCCAGACGCTGCCTGGCGTGGCCGTGTTACCCGAACGTACGTAGGGGCCGGCTTTCCTGGCCCGAGCGAAGTCGAGGGCAGCCGGACCGTGGGGCTAAATATGAGAACTCCGTTCATCGCGGGCAACTGGAAGATGTACAAGACGGTCGGCGATGCCGTGAAGTACGTCAAAGAGTTCCGCGGCCTCGTCAAAGACCTCGAGGGCGTGGAAATCGTCGTCGCTCCCCCGTTTACCGCGATCCATGCGGCGGCCGAGGCGGCGCGTAACAGCAATATCGGGATCGCGGCGCAGGACATGTTCTGGGAACGGGAAGGCGCGTTCACCGGCGAGGTCAGCGCGCCCATGCTGCGGGAAGCCGGAGCGCAGTACGTGATCATCGGCCACTCCGAGCGCCGCACCCTGTTTGGCGAAACCGACGCGACCGTCAACCGCAAGGTCGCGGCCGCGTATGCCACGGGCCTGACGCCGATCGCGTGCATTGGCGAGACGCTCGACCAGCGCGAGCGCAACGAGACGTTCGAGGTGCTCGATCGCCAGATCAAGCAGGGGTTGGATGGCCTCACCTCGGAGCAGATCGGGCAACTGGTCATCGCCTACGAGCCCGTCTGGGCGATCGGCACCGGCCGGAATGCCACGCCGGCGCAGGCGGCCGACGCGCATGGCCACATCCGGAAGCGGCTGCGCCAGTGGTTCAGTCCCGACGCCGCCGAGCTCTGCCACGTGATTTACGGCGGCAGCGTCAAGCCCGATAACATCCGGGAACTGATCTCCCAGCCCGACGTCGACGGCGCCCTGGTGGGCGGGGCGAGCCTGGATGTGCGGGGATTTTTCGAGATCGTGGCCCGCAGCCGGGAGGCCGCGGTGTGACGCAGCCGTACGTAGTGTCCGGCATTAGCCGTACGTAGTGTCCGGCTTTAGCCGGACCAGGCTGTATAATAGGGTTTTCCCAAAGCAGGTTTAGCCGATGTATTACGTGGTCGCTGGCGTATATGTGGTCGTTTGCTTCGTCCTCATGCTCGTGATCCTGCTGCAGCAGGGCAAGGGCGGGGACATTGCGAGCGCTTTTGGCGGCGGAAGCAGCCAGGCGGCGTTCGGCGCCCGGAGCGGCGCCACCGTGCTGTCGAGAGCCACCACCGTCTGCGCGATCCTCTTCATCGTCGGCGCGCTCGTGCTCGGCATCCTCGGCCAGCGTGGACCCGGCTCGGTCGTCGGCGGCCGCGCGCCGCTGTTGCCCGCGGCGGCGACAACACCAGCGGCACCGGCTGCACCGGCGCCCGCCGCGCCAGTGACGCCGGCGGCACCCGCGCCGGCAAGGTAACATCGGTAGCCGGAGGCCTTCAGGCCTCCGATCTCATCCCTCGTACGCGGAAGTGGCGGAATTGGCAGACGCACCAGCTTGAGGGGCTGGCGCCCGCAAGGGCGTGAAGGTTCGAGTCCTTTCTTCCGCACCATCTTTAGATTCAACCAGTTACATCTGAATCTGATGGCACAACAGAGGCGCCCGCGAGGGCGCCTTTGTTGTGTTTGTGCGAATGACCTGGGCTTGCCGCGATCGTTCAGCGGCATAATCGCCGCGATGCCGATCCGGTCGTCGAACGCCTACTACGCCGCAGACGTCGCGGCGCTGGTCGGTGCGTCGCCAGAAGAAGTCATCGGCGCCCTTGTTACCAACAGCAGCTTCTCCGTAGAGCCCGCCCAGCGGGATGCCTGGCTTCTTCAAATCACCATCCTGCAATCCGCTTTCGTCGGGGTAGACGGCACGATCTTCCTGGAGTTCGTCGTGCCCCGCATCGGCAGCCGCCTCGACGTCGTCCTGATCTCCGGCCCCGCCATCTTCGCCATCGAGTTCAAGGTCGGCGAATCGGACTACCGTCGAGCCGATGTCAATCAGGTCTGGGACTACGCGTTGGACCTGAAGAACTTCCACAAAGGCAGCCACGACGCCCCCATCATCCCGATCCTGGTCGCAACCGAGGCCCCGTCGTCTGACGCGATCTTGCCAGTCCCGCACGCGGACGGCGTCTATCCGCCCACCCGGTGCAACGCCGAAGGACTGGCGCACCTGATCACGGAAGGCCTCGCCCGCGCGGCAGGACGGCCGCTCGATGCCATCGCGTGGGACGAGTCGCCATATCAGCCCACCCCCACCATCATCGAGGCCGCGCAGGCGCTCTACTCGCAACACTCCGTCGAGGCAATCGCCCGCCACGATGCGGGCGCTCGTAATCTCAGGGTCACGTCGCAACGCGTCGAAGACCTGATCGACGATGCACGGCAACGCGGGCACAAGATCATAGTGTTCGTCACGGGCGTGCCCGGTGCGGGCAAGACGTTGGTCGGTCTCAATGTCGCCACGAAGAAGCGCGATAGCGCGCAGCCCACGCATGCGGTGTTCCTCTCCGGCAACGGGCCCCTGGTAGCAGTGCTTCGAGAGGCGCTGACGCGCGATGAAGTCACACGCCTTCGTAGACGAGGCGACAACACGCGACGGGGAGTCGTGGGACAAGCCGTGCAGGCGTTCATCCAGAACGTGCATCACTTTCGGGATGACGGGCTGCGGAACCAGGAGGCGCCTGACGATCACGTCGTCATTTTCGACGAAGCGCAACGGGCGTGGAACCTCCGGAAGACTGCGGACTTCATGCTGAGGAGAAAGAAGCGCCCGGGTTTCACGCAGTCCGAACCGGAATTCCTCATCTCCTATCTGGACCGCCATGTGGATTGGGCGGTGGTGGTCTGCCTCGTTGGCGGTGGTCAGGAGATCAACGACGGCGAAGCTGGCATTTCGGCGTGGCTGGATGCCGTACGTGAGAAGTTTCCCGGCTGGCACGCGTACGTACCCCCCGATCTCACGGACAGCGAGTACGCGGCCGGTCATGCGCTCGACACACTGGCGGGGAGAGCGAATGTCGTAAGAGACGACAGCCTCCATCTCGCCGTGTCGATGCGGTCGTTCCGAGCCGAGACGGTATCGCATTTTGTGAAAGCGGTACTGGACTGCGAGGCCCGACAGGCGAGCGAACTGCTCGCGCAGTTGTGCGATCGATACCCCATCGCGCTCACCCGCGACTTACAGCGAGCCAAGCGGTGGATTCGGGAGCACGCCCGAGGCTCAGAACGGTACGGCATGGTCGCGTCCTCCGGGGCCCAACGCCTCAAGCCGCACGCCATCGACGTCCGAGTGGAGATCAACCCGGTCCACTGGTTTCTGAACGACGCGGACGACACGCGGTCCAGCTGGTACCTCGAAGACGCCGCCACCGAGTTTCAAATACAGGGGCTCGAACTCGACTGGGTCTGCATGACGTGGGATGCCGACCTCCGGTTCGCGCAGTCGGATTGGAGCTACAACGCGTTCCGCGGAAGCAGATGGACGTCCGTGCACAAGCCGGACCGTCAGCAGTACCTACGGAATGCCTACCGGGTACTGCTCACGCGGGCACGACAGGGCATGGTCATCTTCGTGCCGCAAGGGGATGACCTCGACGCCACACGAACGCCCGACTACTACGATTCCACGTTCGCGTATCTGTCAGATCTCGGGATGCCCGTGCTCTAGGGCACGGTCGAGTCACACGATCTCGATGAGCGTCTCACCCCGCTCGAATGCGGCGACAATGGCCGGCAGTTCGGCTTCCACCCGAGCGAGCACCGTGGCACGTCGGGTATTGCCCATTCGCAGCCACACAACGGCAGGCCCCTCAGCCAACAGTCGTCGAATGGCGAAGTCCTCATCCTTGGTCACGATGGCGGCTCCGACACTGGCGGCGTAGTCACAGATCGCAGCGTCGGATGCCGAGGCCATGCCGCGGTCGGCCACGTGCTCGGCGGCGTGTCCAAGGCTTTCGAGTCGACGCGCCAGCGCAGGCGGCAGCTGCGCGTCAACGACGAAGCGCATTTACGCGCTCCGCAGGACGGGGTGGTCGTTCTGCCGCGCGGCGAACGAGAGCACCGCGGCGATATCCTCAGATTCCAGGTAGGGGTAGTCGGCGAGGATCTCCTCGTGGGTCGCACCGGCCGCCAGGAGTTCGAGCACGTCCTTCACACGAATGCGAAGACCCCGAATGCAGGGGCGCCCTCCGCACACGGCGGGATCGACGGTAATTCGATCGAGTGCGCTCATCTCGGCCTCCATTGGCTGTCTCTCGCTGACGCCCATTCTACCGTGTGCGGAGGCCAGACTCAGGAGCGTGGTCACACCTCGCCTGGCCCCCTTGCCGTGTGCGAATTTGTGCGAATAGAATCGTCGCCGGCGTTCACGTCTGCACGCATCAGTGCAGGATCCGTCAGGAGAATACGCGTCAGTTCACGTCAGTACGGGACTTCGGCCAGCTTGAGGGGCTGGCGGTAGCAATACCGTAGGGGTTCGAGTCCCCTCTTCCGCACCAACAACTTACGGCTATTATTGGCAACAGAACGTGGTCAATTGGTCAAGTCTTTGGTCAAGTGATGCGGGTTCTGGAGGCCCTTTTGACGCCTGCTTGCCAAAGAGTCGGGCTCGCTGACGATCGTTCTGTCTCGGCTGCTCCGCCCCGCCACGAACAGCTCACCCCTATATACGGCTGGATATGGCTGAATTTATGGCTGGCACCGGGGGTATAAAATGGTTTAGTTTATGGCTGGATATGGCTGGACTTGTGGCTGACACCCTCAACACAAAGACCGTGGTCATCGAGCCAGAGATGCTCGACATCATCGCCGAACTGGACGAGTTCAAAGGTGCCTGGCGCGCGCTGAGCACGCTGGCGCCCGAGCGCCTGTCCGCCTTGCGGCGCGTAGCGACAATCGAGAGCATCGGGTCGTCGACGCGTATCGAGGGCAGCAAGCTGTCGGATCAAGACGTCGAGAAGATCCTCTCCAACGTCGAAATACGGTCTTTCGAGACGCGGGACGAACAGGAGGTCGCGGGTTACGCCGGCGTCATGGAGACCATCTTCGCCTCATGGTCCGTCCTGCCGCTCACGGAGAACCACGTCCGGCAACTCCATCGCGACTTGCTACGTTACTCGTCCAAAGACGAACGGCATCGTGGCGACTACAAGAAACTGGACAACCACGTCGAGGCCTTCGACTCCAAAGGCAAGAGTGTTGGGATTGTGTTTCAGACGGCAAGTCCGTTTGACACGCCGCGCCTGGTGGCGGAACTGATCGAGTGGACGACGGAAGCTTTATCAAACCGCACCCTGCATCCGCTGCTGGTCATTGCCGTCTTCGTCGTCGTCTTTCTTGACATTCATCCGTTTCAGGATGGTAACGGCCGCCTGTCACGCGCGCTGACGACGCTGCTGCTGCTCAGAGCCGGGTATGCCTATGCGCCGTACAGCTCGCTCGAAAGCATCATTGAGCAGAGCGAGGATAGCTACTATCTGGCGCTGCGCCGGACTCAGAAGACCACGCGCTCGAAGAAACCGGACTGGCAGCCGTGGATCATGTTCTTTCTGCGTGCGCTCCAGCAGCAAAAGCGCCGCCTGGAATCTAAGGTTGAACGGGAGAAGAAGATACTGGGAGAGCTTTCCGAACTTTCCTTGCGTATTTACGAACTGGCGAAGGAACGGGGACAGATCAAGGTCGAAGACGTCATCCGCGCGACAGGCGCTGCCCGCGGGACGGTCAAGGATCATCTGAATCGGCTGATCAAGAACGGCTATCTCGTGCAGCACGGCAAGGGGAAGGGAACATGGTATTCCCTGCTCTGAGGCGATCCGCGCGCCCTGGTTGTCAACTGTTGTCAAGAATCTCAATCGCAGCGCCATCAGTTGCCACTGCTCAAATATGGCAAACGAACCAGCCAGGAATGCTGGCAGCATCAACCATCGCTGTTCCTGGAGCGATGATGGTGCCAAGATGTGCGGACGCACCAGCTTGCACTGTCCATCGATGGCTCAATCCCGCTCCCAAACCACGCTCCACATCGTTCACACCCGCGCGTCTCGTGGTCGAGGCGGTGTCAGCCGCCCGGCTGGCCTGTCGGCATCTGCATCTACGAAAATTCGTCCGCCAACTGCAGCAGCGCGCGTGACGGAGGCCCGTAGCTCACAAGCCTCACGTCGATGCCCAGCTCCGCCGCCTGCTGGATGGCCCTGCGCATGGCTCGGTCGATCCAGTTGTCGTCGTTACCAAACGCTCCCCCGCCAAGCCTGGTCAGCAGAACGATGTTCGTCCCGCCGCGCTGCGCGTTGTCCACCGCAGCCCAGAGCGTGGCTTCATACGCAGACTCCAACACCAGCGATGCAAAGGATTGCCACTGGGCGCGCGGCACGCGGCTGTAGGACACGGGAAGCGCAGAACAGAATGCTTGCGAGACCATTGATGGGTCGGCGCTGTCGCCGTCGGTGACCTCCACGTCGCGATGCACGCCAATGCGCAGCATGCCGCGCAACGTATCTGTCTGTTCGGGCTTCAGCGAGGCAAGATGCCTCGTGATTGCGTCGAGTCCGGCATGCGTGCACAGCGCATATCCGTTGCGCATGGTCCACAGGGCGTCAACCGACTCACCCAGGGCCTTGCCTAGCGCTGCGCCGAGGTCAGCGAGTCCGTCGAGTTGTCGCTCGCTCGTCTGGCCGACGCCGTCTCCGATCGGCACGAAGTAGTTGCGGTAGATCGTGGCGGCGCCGGCCGCCATCGCACACGCAGGCCCCTGGGTTCCGTCGTGTTGATAGCGCGTCACCCCGTGTTCCGGTGTCACCTCAGGCGAGACCATCTCCAGCAGGTTGAACTGCGAGGCGACCTGGAACAGCGCACCGGCATATTCCGGCAATTGGTGCAGGCGGCGGACGTCTCCGGTCACGACCCGTACCTTGATGCGGCCCGACGGGCCACCACCGGAGCGTACACGCTCGCGCAACGTCCGCAGGGGCACGAGTTCAAGCGCTCCGATTGCGTAGCTCTTGCCGTTGACGCGGGATCGCAGCCGGCCGCCGTCGACTTCGAGCCGCTCACGAGTGACGTCGTAATCTGTCTCGCGAAACCCGGTCAGACGCTCGAACCAGTCCATCAGCCCCCTTCAGTGTTGCCAGGTCAGGACGACGTCCTCATTGACTACTGTAGCCCGTAACGTTACAGTCTTTACATGCGGGTCCGGAGCATTGCGCACAAGGGCCTGCGCCGCCTGTGCGAGGAGAATTCCTCGAAGGGCCTGAACGCGGACACGGTGGACAAGCTCCGCAAGATGCTCTCCTTCCTCGATGCGATGCAGGACCCCGAAGAGCTTCGCGCACTTCCCTTGTGGAAAGCCCACGCTCTGACCGGCGACCGCAAAGGGACATGGAGCCTGCATGTGACCCGCAACTGGCGGATGACGTTCCGGATCGACGACGGCGAGATCGTCGACCTGAGCCTTGAGGACTACCACTGAAAGGGAGCATGACCATGGCTATCAGCAATCCGGTTCACCCCGGCGACTTCATCAGGACGGAGATCGTCGACGCGCACGGCCTCTCCGTCACGGCGGCGGCGAAGGCGCTTGGTGTGTCGCGTCCCGCGCTGTCGAACCTCCTGAATCAGAACGCCGACCTGTCCGGCGAAATGGCACTGCGCATCGAAAAAGCGTTCGGCGTGAACATGGACACGCTGATGCGCATGCAGGCGGCGTACGACATCGCTCAGGC